>CAZDYT010000457.1:0-3973 GCA_964509395.1 uncultured bacterium | reverse complement strand
GCATCGCCTGGCAGACCCGGCGGTAGGCCGGGTGGCCCTGGGGCGTCGTGCGAAGCTCGAGCAGGTGCATCGCCTCGCGGGCGTTCATCTCCATGTAGAAGCGGATGCGGTAGGCCATCGAGACGGCGTAGGGCGCGACCAGGGCCAAGCCGGCGGCGACGAGCGCGTCGTGAGCCCGGGCCGAGGCGTCCATGACCCGGCGCCAGTCGTCGGTGGCGGCAACCTCGGCGACCGCCTCCGGCAGACTGTAGCCGTGGCACGGGCTCAGCGGCTGCCACTCGAGCGTCAGGAGGCGATGGCGCTGGAGGTCCCGGAACGCGCCGTAGTCCGTCAGGATGTCGAACCGGTACCCGGTCCGCTCGAAGGCCCGCCCGGGCTTGTGCCGCCGGTTTCCCCGTTCGCCGACGTAGGCCCGCAGGACGGCCGCCCGCTCCTCGGCGGACATCGCCCGCACCCGCGCCAGCAGCTGGTCGTCCGGCAGCGCCGAGACGGCGTACAGCGCCGCGGCCGTGACCTGGATCTCCCCCCCCGGGTCATAGCCGGTCAGGACCACCTCGGGACGCGGCTCCGCCTCCACCTCGGCCAGAAGCTTCTCGGCCACCGCGCGCGTCGCCTCGCGCGTCTCGGCCAGGTACCGCGACCATGCGCCGCCGCGCTCCGGAACGTCCACCCGCCGCAGGAACGCCGGGATCACCTTCCGCAGCTCCGCGAGCATCAGGTCCGCGCAGGCGCGGGCCTCCGCCAGCGGGTGGGCGCGCAGGCGGAGGAGCAGCGCCTCGTACGCCTGGCCGGTGCCGTAGAGCCCGACGTTCGCGAGGGTCGCGGCCGGAAGCAAGCCGCGGAGCGTGTCCAGGGCCTTCGCGCGAATCGTGCTGCGGTAGACCCCCTCGGAATCCGACGGCTGCCGCGGATAGCGGCGGCGGAAGTGCTCCTGCACCGGCTCGAGCCAGCGGGTGTACGTGTCGAAGGCCTGGTCGAGCGTGGCGACGTACTGCCGGGCCAGGGGGTCGCCCTCGATCTCGGCCGGCACGTGGTAGCGCCAGCGGCCGCCGGGCCGGTCCGTATACGGGATGTAGCGGGTGGACTGCTCGAGATACGCCATCAGCCGGCCCCACTCGAGCACCTTGGTCAGGATGTTCGAGACCCCTTCGCAGGCGAGGTGGACCCCGCCGAGCTGGGCGACGGAGTCGTCGCCGTACTCGACGAAGACGCGCTCGTACAGGCTCTCCGCCCGCGAGACGCCGACCGCGGCCGGGGGCGCCGCCGCGGGATCCTGATCCGCGAACTCGTCCAGGAAGAGCCGCCGCAGGGACTTGGGTGAGCGCGAGTAGCGGGCGAACAGCGCCCCCTTGACGACTTCCGGGAGGTTGGTCAGAGCAAAGACGGGGCCGTCGAGGCTGGTGACGTAGGGGGCGAGACAGGCGCGCTCCTCGGGAGTGAACGCGCCGCTCGAGCCGGATCCCACGGCCCTATCCTACCAGCGCGCGCAGCCCGGCGACGAGGCCCACGCCCGCCGCGACGGACAGGAGCAGGTTCCCCGTGCGGCGCGCCAGGAGCGCGACCAGCACCGCCGCCGGAACCTGCGGGGTCCACGGCGCGAGGTGCCGCCCGTCCGGGAGCAGCACGAGCGGCACCGCCAGTGCGGTGAGGAGCGCGATGGGAAGGGCCGCGAGGTAGCGCTCGAGCCACCCCGGGAGCCGGCCGCGTACTCGCGCAGCGGGTGCCAGCACGAGGAGGAGCGGGGCTCGCGTGAGGTAGGTCGCCACCCCCATGGCGGCGAACGTGAGCACGAGGCCGGGCCTCACCGGCGGCCCCGCCGCTCCGGCGCCTCGGCCTCCGGCGCCAGCCACACGCCCAGCGCCGAGGCGCCGAGGCCGGCCACGGCGATGTGCCACATCCCGCCCACGCGGAAGGCCACGGCGAGCGCCGCCGCCGCGGCGACCCCGGCCACACCCCACTGCCAGCGCGCGCGGAGCGCCTGAGCCACGATGGCCACGAAGACCCCGGGAAAGACGAAGTCGAGCCCGAAGCGACCGGGATCGGGAATCCGGCTCCCGAGCAGCGCCCCGCCGACCGCGCCGGCGTACCACGCCAGGTAGACGGTGGCCGCACACCCGACGAAATAGGCGGCGCGAGGAGGCTGGCGCGCAAACCGGGCCTGGGTGAGCGCGTACGCCTCGTCGGAGATGCCGTGGGCCAGGAGGGCCAGGCGCCACCGGGGCAGCGGGGCGAAGGCAGGGGCGAGGCTCGCGGCCATGAGGTAGTGCCGGAGGTTGACGATGTAGGTCGTGACCACGAGCAGCGCGGCCGGGGCCCCGGCGCTGAGCATCGGGAGCGCCACGAACTGGGCCGTGCCGGCCGAGACGAGCAGGCACATCGCCACGACCTCGCCGAGCGACAGCCCGGTCTGGTGCGCCAGGCCGCCCCAGACCGCGCCGTAGGCGAGCACGCTCGGGACCACCGTCGTGGCGGCCTCGCGCGCCCCCGCCCACAGCTCGCTCCGGATCCCGCTGGGCGACGCGCCGACGTTCACGAGGCTCGCCCCGCGACGATCGCCGGCCAAACGCGATCGGCCCCGAGGCGCCTGCCAGTCCCGGGGCCGATCGGCGGACACCTCGCGGCCGTGCCCTCCTCCGCCTGCCTACCCCTTGCGCATGTAGCCCGGCGTCCCGCCCGAGAGGAAATCGTCGCGGGGCGGCGCGAAGATGTCGATCACCTCGGCGTCTTCGGGGAACCAGGCCTCGTGCTCCACCCCGCCCGGGATCACCCCGATGGCACCCGGACCGCAGGTCCGTCGTTCATCGCCCAGGCGGAACTCCATCTTCCCGGAGAGCATCCAGAAGACCTGCTCGTTTAGGTGCTTGTGGGCGGCCGCGTGGGCCCCGGCCTTCATCTTCCAGAAGACCACCATCTCCTTCTCGCCGGTGACGATCTTCCGGCTGATCAGCGGCGTCAGCTTCTCCTCGGGGATCTTGTCGAGCTGCAGGTACCCCTTCATGGCGGCCATGGCCATACGAGCCTCCTTCGAGTGGGATCCGTGCGCTCCACCCTAATCATCGCGTTCCTGCCTGTCAAGCCGCGGCCCCGTTTGACACATCCCACGGCGCTCGGGTAGAGTAGCCGCTGTCAAACCCCTTTCGGGAGGATTCCCATGCCGCGCCGCCGCCTCATCGCGCTGACGCTCGCCCTCGCTCTCGGCCTGCCCGCTTGCGCCGTCTTCACCACCGGTCGGGACTTCCCCTCGCCGGCGGGGGAGGTGATCCGGAGCGGCACGACCGCGAAACCCGACCTCGTCCGGCTCTTCGGCGAGCCGACCCAGGTCGGCATCGACGACGGCGACCCGACCTGGACGTGGATCTACTTCAGGAAGGGCAATCCCGACCTGACCAAGCAGCTCACGGTGCGGTTTCGGCCGGACGGCGTGGTCAAGTCCTACTCGTTCACCTCGAACTTCCCCGAGGACATGAAGGCGCTCCGCTGAGCGCGACTCCTTTGGTGGCGGCCCGATAGGCCCGACACCCCTACCCTGACGTCATCATGAGTGCGCCGGTGAGCTGCGCCGTCGGGCTCCGCTGTATCGAGTGCGGCGCCGAGTACGCGCTCGAGTACCGGCTCGAGTGCGCGCGGTGCCGGGGACTCCTCGAGCCCGCCTACGACCTCGAGCCCCTGCGCCGGCTCGGGCCCGCCGGCGCGTTCACGCGACGCGGCCTCTGGCGCTACCACCCGGTGCTGCCGATCCGCGACCCGGCGCACTTCGTCACGCTCGGCGAGGGCGAGACCCCGCTCCTCGAGGCGCCCGCGCTCGCGCGGACGCTCGGCGTCCGCCGGCTGCTCCTGAAGTTCGAGGGGGCCAACCCCACCGGCACGATCAAGGACCGCTCCTCGGCCACTGCGGTGGCGGCGGCGCGCCAGTTCGGCTTCCGCGCGATCTCGGTCGTGTCGACGGGCAACGCGGGCTCGTCGATCGGCGCCT
>CAZDYT010000456.1:0-3986 GCA_964509395.1 uncultured bacterium | reverse complement strand
GAGCGCGGTGACACCCGCTTCACCCTGCCTGCCGCCCGATGTCCCTGGCGGCGAGACGGCCGCGCTGGACCGGCGCGCCCCCGGCCGCCTTGACGGGTGGGTCGTGCCTCCTCATACTGCCGACCGGCGAAAGCGTGGTCGTGGCTCGGGGAGGAGGACCGAGCGCATGGCCCAGCAGCTCATCGAGCTGGTCGAGCAGTTCTGCACCTACCAACGCAAGCCGCGCGGTCGCACGGAAGGAGGCGTGAAGACCTACCGATGGAACCTGGAGCAGTTCCTCGTGTTCATCCGGGCGCGGGAAGGCCGGCTCGCCCGGATCACCGACCTGACGACGGCGACGGTCCAGGCCTGGCTGGACGAGATGGCGGCCGGCGACCTGGGCGTCAACACCCTGCGGTGCCGGCTGTCCACGCTGTCGAGCTTCTGCGGATGGCTGGTCAAGCGCGGGCATCTCGCGGCGAATCCGACTGTCCCGATCGACCGCCCGCCGCAGGAGGCGGCCATGCCGACCGTGGCCGGCCCCGCGATCATGGATGCCCTGATCGAGGCGGCCAAGCGGCGTGGCCGGCCTCGCGACCTGGCGATCTTTCTCCTGCTGCGGTTCACGGGGATGCGGCGCGGCTCGGTGGCGAGTCTCCGGGTGCGCCATCTCGACGAGGGCTGGGGCCTGCGTGGCGTCCGCGTCAAGGGCGGCAAGACGCAGGACATCCCGCTGCCCTCGGCGGTGATGGCGGTCCTGAAGCTCTACGTCGAGCGCGTCCTGACCCCGGAGTGCGAGAAGGTGACCCTGGACACGCCGCTCTTCTGGTCCACGTGGGGCCGGCGACGCGTGGGCCGGACCCGACAACCCATGGCCGGGAAGAACATCTGGCGGCTCTGCAAGACGTACGGCCGGCTGATCGGCTACCCGGAGCTCCGGCCGCACGCGCTCCGGCACGGCGTGGCCGTCGAGGTGCTGGAGCAGCGGCACGACCTCGAGGAGGTCCGCGCGCTCCTCGGCCACGCGCGCATCGACACGACCCAGATCTACACGCGCATCCGGCCCCCGCAGCTCAAGCGCGCCGTCGCCTTCTACGAGGCGCAGGCGCAGCGGATGCTCACGCGCTGAATCGGGTTTGAGGACGCTTCGCGGTTGTCCTCAAATCGGGGAGTGAAAATCTCAACGAAACTCGAATGGTGGCTCCAACGGGATTCGAACCCGTGTTTCGGCCTTGAGAGGGCCGCGTCCTAGGCCAAGCTAGACGATGGAGCCGCCGCATGCGGCGGGCGAAAAAGAATGGCTGGGAGAGGAGGATTCGAACCCCCGCTACGTGGTCCAGAGCCACGCGTCCTACCGCTAGACGATCTCCCAGGGCACGCCAATTCTAACGGCGCGGATCGCGCCAGTCAAGGAACCCCGCGCTCCAGCGCTCTGCTATAATGCCCACGACCTCGGCGCCGTGATCGGCCGCGCGAGCGCGAGCTGACGTGCCGCAGCCCCAACCGCACCCGGCTGAGCGAGGGCCACACCGACCATGCACACTCTCGACATCTTCATCTACGTCCTGGCGCTGGCGGCCACCGGGGCGGCGTACCTCCGCGACCCGGGCGCCCCGGTCCTCGGCCTGAGGGCGAGCCTCGCGCTCTTCTGGGACATCCTGCCGCGGCTCGTCGCCGCCCTCATCCTCACGGGCATGCTGCAGGTGCTGATCTCGCCCGAGTGGATCCAGCGCTATCTCGGCAAGAGCGCGGGGAACCGCGGCATCTTCGTCGCGTTCGCCGCGGGCGTCCTCACGCCCGGCGGGCCGATGCTCAGCTTCCCGATGATGGCCGTCTTCTACCAGTCGGGCGCTTCCCTCTCGGCGCTCGTGACGTACATGACGAGCTGGTCCCTGTTCGGGTTCCAGCGAGTCTTCGCGTGGGAGTTGCCGTTCATGGGGGGCCGCTTCGTCCTGGCCCGCATCCTGCCGAGCCTGGCCCTCCCGATCGTGGCCGGCTACCTCGTGCGCCTCTTGTACCGCGACTGAGGGCCGGCATGGCGTTCCAGGACCTGCGCGAGTTCCTCACGCTGCTCGACAAGCGCGGGCAGCTCCGCCGGATCGCCGCGCCCGTCAAGCGCGAGCTGGAGATCACCGAGATCGCGGACCGCGTGGTCAAGGGTCCCGCCGCCCGGAATCAGGCGCTTCTCTTCGAGCGCGTCGAGGGCTTCACGATGCCGCTCCTGATCAACACGTTCGGCACGGCGGAGCGGATGGCGTGGGGGCTCGGCGTCGAGCGGCTGGACGAGCTGGGCAAGAAGGTCGCCCATCTCCTCGACCTCAAGATGCCGGGCTCGCTCCTCGAGAAGCTCCGGAAGGGCCTCGAGCTGCTGGAGGTCGCGCGCACGGGCCCCAGGCTCGTCAAGCACGCCCCCTGCCAGGAGGTCGTGGAAACGGTCAACCCGTCCCTCGCCGAGATCCCGGCCCTCTGGTGCTGGCCGCAGGACGCGGGGTATTACATCACCTTCCCGCTCGTCGTCAGCCGGGACCCGGTGACCGGCCTCCGGAACGTCGGGACGTATCGCCTGCAGGTCTACGACGACCGCACGCTCGGCATGCACTGGCAGACCCACAAGGGGGGTGCCGAGCACGAGCGGGAGGCCCGGCGGGCGGGCCGCGAGCGGATCCCCGTGGCGGTCGTGCTCGGGGCCGACCCGGCGACGATGTACACGGGGACCGCCCCGCTGCCGCCCGGGCTCGACGAGATCCTGCTGGCCGGGTGGCTCCGCGGCAGCGGGGTCGAGATGGTCCGCTGCCGGAGCATCGAGCTCGAGGTGCCTGCCCACGCGGAGATCGTGCTCGAAGGGTACGTGGAGCCGGCCGAGTCCCGGATGGAAGGCCCCTTCGGCGACCACACCGGCTACTATTCGCTCGCCCACCCCTACCCCGTCTTCCACCTCACCGCCGTCACGCGCCGGCGGGAGCCGATCTACCCGACCATCGTCGTCGGCCGGCCCCCGATGGAGGACTACTGGCTCGGCAAGGCCACGGAGCGCCTGTGCCTCCCGCTGATCCGCATGATGCTCCCCGAGGTCGTGGATCTGAACATGCCCGCGGAAGGCGTCTTCCACAACCTGGTCATCGTGTCGGTGAAGAAGCGCTACCCGGGCCAGGCGCGGAAGGTGATGTACGGGCTCTGGGGGCTCGGCCTCCTCATGCTGGCGAAGACCATCGTGGTGGTGGACGAGTGGGTCGACGTCCACGACCTCTCGGAGGTCGCCTGGCGCGTGACCAACAACATCGACCCGGCGCGGGACCTGGTCGTGGTGGAGGGGCCGATGGACGACCTCGACCACGCGGCGTTGTGGCACCGCTACGGGGGGAAGCTCGGGATCGACGCGACGGAGAAGCGGCCGCCGCTCGACCGCGTGGAGCAGCCGTGGCCGGAGGAGATCCGGATGACGGAGGAGGTGCGGCGGCGGGTGGCGGAGCGGTGGCGGGAGTACGGGCTGGGGTAGGCTCACCCGTGGCAGGTAGGGTCCAGCGCAAGACCTACCGGATCGACGTGCGGAAGGTCGAGCGAGCCCGGCGGGCTCTGGGTACGCGGACCGGGACCGAGACCATCCACCGGGCTCTCGCGGCCAACGAGACCGTCCTTGCCCGGGCCCTGAGGGCGATGATCGTGAAGGGGCACGGGCAGATCGAGAGTCTCGATGACGACCGGTAGCGGGTCAGCGGACCCCTCACCCCCTTCTCCCCGGGGGGGAGGGAGCGGGCTCAGTACAGCTCGACCGTTCTCCCGTCGCCGCGCACGAGCTGGCGCGCGACGTCCGCTGCGTCCAGGGACTCACGGAGCGCGGCGTGATCGGTGAAGCGATCGAAGAACTGCCGGGTGACGAGGAGGTTGTACACCTTGCGCGTTTGGCCCGGAGCGCTCGGCTCCGTCACGAGGAACAGATGCGCGGCATCGGCGCCCCGAGGATAGTCCTCGAGACGGCTTGCCAGGAACGCCTTCGAGAGGTACCGCCT
>CAZDYT010000455.1:0-4039 GCA_964509395.1 uncultured bacterium | reverse complement strand
CCGTGTACGCCGCTTTGGCGGAGAGCGGCGGATAGCCCGTCCAGCCGGCGGACGCGGCGCCGCCCGGGACGAAGAACGAGGCCAGCATGACCACCGACGCGAGCGCGAAGGTCCAGACCGAGAGCATGTTGAGCCTCGGGAAGGCCATGTCGCGGGCGCCGATCATGAGAGGGATGAGGAAGTTGCCGAAGGTGCCGAGGAGGATCGGCATCGCGACGAAGAACACCATGATGGTGCCGTGCATCGTCACGAGCATGTTGTAGACTTCGGGGCCAATCTCCCCCATGAGGGGGATCTTCGTGTCCGGCCACGCGAGCTGCCAGCGCATGGCGCCCGCGAACAGCCCGCCCACCAGCGTCCAGAAGAGGCCCTGCGCCAGGTACTGCTTGGCGATCGTCTTGTGGTCGGTCGAGAAGACGTACGTCGTCCAGAAGCCGCGCTCGGCGTGCTGCGCGGTGGCCGTCGTCATGACCACTGCTCCTTGACCCACCGGGTGTACTCCTCCTCCGGATGCACGTAGAGATAGCCCTTCATGCCCGAGTGGCCGAAACCGCAGAGCTCGGCGCAGGGGAGCTCGTACGTGCCGGGCTTCGTCGCCTGGAACCAGCCCTCGACCTCGCGGCCCGGCACCATGTCCTGCTTGAGGCGCAGGTTTGGCAGGAAGAAGCTGTGGATCACGTCCTGGGCCTTCAGGACGAGGCGCACGGGCTTTCCGACCGGAACGTGGATCTCGTTCTCGAACTGCCGATCGTCGGCGGTGCCGAACTTGCCGTCCGGCCCCGGGTAGACCACTTCCCAGTTGAACTGCTTGCCCGTCACCTGGATGCTCAGCGCCGCCGGGGGGCGCTCGAGCTTCACCTTCGCCCACACCGGCGCGCTCTGGAAGTCCAGCCAGAGGTCAATGGCCAGGACGACCGCGACGGGCACGAGCACCCACAGCGCCTCGCCGAGGCGGTCGCCTTTGACATACGTGGCCGGCCGCCCGGCGCGGCGGCGGTAGAGGACGAGGAAGAGCCCGATCGTCCCGAACGTCAGGACGAACCAGACGACCGTGTTGTACCAGATGAGCGCGATGATGAAGTCGACGTCGCCGCCGTAGCTCGAGACGTTCTCGGGCAGCCAGCGGAGCCAGTTCAGCATCGGCAGATCTCCCCTGCTGTGGGCATCGGATTCTCTCCGGGAGCGCCTGGGGCCGGGGCGCGCAACCTGACCATTACGGGGACGGCGCCGAGTTGGACCCGCACTAGGGTCCTTGAAGCGCCTGGCTCGTGGCCAATGAGTCAAGTTTCATCGCTCACCCGCCTCGGGTCGTGGTCGAGACCCGAGCAGCCCTAGGACGCAGGGAGGAGGCGGCCTGAGGCGTATGCCGCATACGTTGAGGGCCGCCGACGACCGAGGACGCCGGGATGCGACGGGGATCGGCCACGGCGCTAGGCCTCCTCCGCGAAGGCCTGCGCGACGCGACCGACGAGCGCGCGGTGCTTCCGCCAGTAGTAGGCCAGCATCGCCACGCCCGCCAGGAGGTTGGCGACCACGACCGCCCAGCCGGCAAGCTCGTCGAGCACCCACCTCGCCAGAACGAGCACGACGGCGAAGAAGAAAAACTCGAACGCCACGTAGAGTATGACGAAGGGGAAGAGGAACACCGGCCGCTGTTCGGCTCCCGAAAGGAGGAAGGCCCCGGCCATCCCGAAGAGGATGAAGACGATCCCGTGGACGATGGTGTACGAGAGTATCGCCCCCACGGGGTCGGCCTGTTGGAGCATCGTGATGCCGAGGAACCGCGGCGTGCGGAGCGGGTCGCCGCGGATCGCGTCGAGGATCAGAAACCAGAAGGCCACCACCGCTGCACCGATGACGCCAGCCACGACCCCCTCGCGGAGAACGTGTTCCGACGATCCGACCAGGGTCGACGGCAGCTCCGGATGCCCGCGGACGAGGAACCAGACCATTCCTATCGAGGCGAGAAGATTCCCGGTGAAGATCGCCCACCACCCGAGGGCGCCGAGTATGTCCTGGCTCAGCGTCCTCAAAACCACGAAGAAAAAGACCTCGAAGACCGCGAACAGGGTGATGAACGCGACAAAGACGGCAGGTTCGCGCTCGCTCGCCACCATCATGCACGCGGCCACGATCCCGAACCCGATGAACGCGAGGACGTGGACGATCGAGTACCCGATCACCGGCCCAGGGGCGATGTCGATGCTGGCGGGGGTGCTCACGCCGTAGAAGATGACGGTCCCGAGCAGCGCAGGCGTGAACAGCGGTTTGCCGCGCCAGGCGTCGTAGATCAGGAACCAGAGGGCGACCGTCACGGCGCCGATGACACCAGCGGTCACCCCCTCCCGCAGGACTGATCGTCGGGCCCGAGCCATCCGGCCTCACCACGCCGGCGGCGGGTCGTCGGTCAGGGAACCGATCAGCACGCGGACGTCTCCTGCCGCTTTGCCGGTCCGGGGGCCCACGATGCGAGCTCCTCGATGCAGACGGATTCCAGCTCGCGGGTCACCAGCGCCTGGAGCCGCGCCCAAACGGGATGGACCGGGCAGACGCGGTCGCGCGGGCAGAGTCCGGGACGGATCAGGCACCGGTTGAGGTAGATCGGACCCTCTACGGCCTCGATCACGTCGCGGAGGCTGATCGTCCGCGGCGTGCGAAGGAGCGTGACGCCGCCGAGCGCGCCGCGTCGGGTGCGGACGAGGCCGGCATGCGCGAGGGCCTGGACGATCTTGCCGAGGAAGGCGGGCGGTACCCCGGTGCGTCGGCAGAGGTCGCCGCTCTTCACGGTCGCTTCCGTGGGCTGGGCCGCCAGGTCGGTGACGACGCGCACCGCGTAGTCGCCCTTGAGGGTGAGCTGCATGGTTTCGATCCGGGACCTTTCTGATCCGCTTGGTCCGTAAAGATGAGGCAGGAGCACCAAGAGCGCAATCGGCCGTCCGCATCATTTTCCTGATGCCCGTGCATCAGGTTGCGGCCGCCCGGGCTGGGCCCCGGCGGCGGCGATCAGTACCGGGGTGGCCCCGACGACCCTGGGGAGAAGGACGCTCAGGACGGCCCGGGTGAGGGCCGCATCGGGTCAGCTCGGGAGCAGCCGCGACCCGCGCGGGACGACGTGGAGCGCAGCGCACCCAATCGTCGAAGTTCGGCCGCCCGGTCAGGGCATCCGGCCGCCTTCGAGCTGGAACTGCCACCCGGCGTCGGTGACGACCTGCTTGAGCGCCTCGCGAACCTCGCCGTAATCGACGGTCCCGCCCCCGCCGACCGAGCGATCAGTGCGCGACCCGCACGGCGCGTTTGAACGCCATCGCGCGAGAAAACCGATCCGCGCAGTGTGTTCCTGTTCTCATTTGGGATTCACGGCATGGGCCCCGATCCCGCCGCCCTCCGGGCCGCACGAGCGAGGCCCAGCGAGCCGGTGCGGGGAGGTCCCCGAAGGGCTACCGGCCGAGGAAGTCGTCGAGCCTGATCCGGTCGTGGCCGGGGGCGCGCTTGCGCTCGTACTCGGCCCACTCGCCGAGCGGGATCGTGGCGTCGATCCCGAGCTTGGCGGTGTGGAGCCCGTGGGGGTCGCGGGGGAGCCCGGACGTGTCGGTGATGTGGAGCACGCCCCGGCCGAGGCGGCTCCGGGTCGCGATGGCCCACCACACGTCGTTCATGTCGAGGACGTCGACGTCCTCGTCCACGACCACGCAGACCTTGAGCCAGCGGTACCGCCCGAACGCGGCGGCCATGACGAGCTTCGGCTCCCCCTCGAACCGCTTCCGGATGCTGATGGCGCCGCCGAGGATCGTGGGCTGGAGGCTCACCTCGCGGACGTCGGTGCCGGAGGCGGCGACGGCCTCGAAGAGCTGCGCCTCGCGCGAAATGGCCAGGAGCGTCGTGTCCTCGGCCTGGCCGGCATGCATGGTCTGGAAGATCGGCTGGCGCCGGTGCGTGACGGCCGTGACCCGCAGGACGTGGTTGGCCATGACGGGGATGTAGAACTGCATGAAGTCGCCGAACGGCCCCTCGGGCTCGAGCACGCCGGCCAACACCTCCC
>CAZDYT010000454.1:0-4052 GCA_964509395.1 uncultured bacterium | reverse complement strand
GAAGGACCTGTCGGCGACCCTGACCGAGATCTTCGGCCGACCGGGCCGGGAGGGTGCCGTACCTGGGCGCCCTGTGTGTTGCGTGTTTGTGTTGTGGGCTCCGCCGTACGCCGGCGCGCCCCCCGGAGCGCCTGCGGCCCCTGTTCCGACGCCCTCGGCAGCCCCCGCGCCCCCCGGCGCAGAGGCCGAGCCCGGTGTCGTGGAAGGCGAGGTCCGAGTGGTCGCCGACGAGCCCAACAACGCGCTCATCGTCACCACCTTCCCGCGCAACTGGCCGCTGATCGAGGACACGATCCGCAAGCTCGACCGGACGCCGAAGCAGGTGCTCATCGAGGTGCTCGTGGCGGAGATCTCGCTCGACGACGACAACCAGCTCGGGCTGGAGTGGACGCTCCGGACGCAAGGGGACGTCACGATCGGGGGGCAGCGGTACAACGTGGGCGGCGTCTCACGGGTCGATGTCGGACCACTCGGGACGACACTTCAGGCTGGGGGGCCCACGCTGCCGGGGCTGCCTGTCACGGTGCCGCCGACCTCGGGCTTCACGTTCTTCCTCTTCGAGACCGACCGCTTCCTCGGGCTCCTGAACCTCTATGCGGCCTACAACAAGATGACCGTCCTGTCGAGCCCGCACATCCTCACGTCCGAGAACAAGAAGGCCGTCATCAACGTCAGCCGGTCGATCCCGCTCCCGACCCAGCAGCAGGCGACCCAGGTCGCGACGATCCCGGGGCAGCCCCAACAGGCTGCGCAGCCTTCGACCATCCTGACCCAGAACATCGAGTATCGAGACGCCGGCATCGTCCTCACGGTGACACCCCGCATCAGCGACAAGCGGGTCGTCGCCCTCGATGTCAAGCAGACCGTGAACGACGTCGGGGATCCGTTGCCGCCCACCAACAACCCGACGATCATCAAGCGCGAAGCCGAGACCTCCGTGGTGCTCCACGACAATCAAACCCTGGTCCTGGGGGGCCTGATCCAGACGCAGCAGTCCGAAGCCCAGGTCGGGATTCCGGGCCTCTCGAAGATCCCCCTGCTCGGCTTCCTGTTCGGGGCGACCAAGGCCCGGTTCCACCGGACCGAGCTGCTGATCCTGATCACCCCGCGGGTCATCGGGGACCCCACGGAGGCGCGCGAGCTCTACGAGCAAATTCGGGCACAGCGCCCTGACCTCCAGCGGGGCCTCCGGACGCACCCAAGCATTCTCAGGCCGGAGACCTTGGCGCCGGTGGCGCCGCTGCCGCCGGAACCCCAGCCGCCTGCCGCTCCGGCCGTCACGCCCCTAGGAGGATCCCCAAGTGAACGCTAGCCGGCCTGTCCGTCGCAGCGGGGCGCTTCTGGTCGTCATGGTCGCGATGCTGGTCGCCGGCTGCAGCGGCTCCGGCGCGGGCCAGCGGGGGAGCGCGTTCGTCTTCCTGACCGTCGACCAGTTCTCGCTCAGCGGCGCCACGCCCGTCGCGTTGGTGATCTCGTTCCTCGAGGACGATGGCGCCTCGACGTTGGTCTGCGTGACGCTTCGCAACACCCTGAAGAATCCGACCCTGACGGCGCCGACGGCCCTCGACAACGTGGTGGTCCAGTCCTACACCGTCACCTTCAGCGGGCTCGGACTCGGGCCGTTCAGGTTCAACGCGACCGTCCTCGTCCCCGCCGGCACGATCTCGGGGACCCCGCCCGCGCCGTCCGGCAACACGGCCCGATTCCCCATCATCCTGGTCCCCGCCGAGGCCAAGAGGCAGCCTCCCCTGCGCCCGTTCCCGCAGCTCCCGCTCACCACCACGGCGACCATCCTCTTCAAGGGCCGGGACGGGCGCGGCGCAGGCGTCGACGCGGAAGGCTCGCTGACGGTCGTCCTCCGCGGCGATGGGACGGATACGGCCGCGAGCTGTGGATGACCGGGAGGCGACCGGGGAAAAGGTCGGGACGGGAGGGCGGCCCCCCGCAGAACCTGGCTCGCCGCCCAGGGTAGTCCGCGGCTCTGGCTCGAACCGATTCGAGCGCGGGCTCTGCCCGCGCGACTTTGGGTTTCGGAGGGGGTCTTCCGGGACCCCTCCGAGGGTCACCAGCGGAGGAGGGTTGCCCCCCAGGCGAAGCCGGTCCCGAAGGCGGCGGTGAGGATCAGGTCGCCTTCCCGAATGCGGCCCTCTGTCAGGGCTTCGTGGATACAGATGGGCACGGAGGCCGCCGAGGTGTTCCCGTACTTGTGGACGTTGTTGAACATCTTCTCGGGCGGGATCTTCGCGTAGTCGGCGATCGCCTCGATGATCCGCATGTTCGCCTGGTGGAAGAGATAGAGATCGACATCCGCGGCGGTCAAGCCGTTCGCCCCGAGGGCCTCCTGCATGACCTCCTTGAAGCGCCGGACAGCCTGGACGAACACCGACCGCCCGTTCATCCGAGGGCGCGCGCGCCCGTCGTCGATCTTCTTCTTGGACACGAGCGGGAAGGTCGAGTTGCCGTAGATCTCGCCGTAGAGCTTGTCGACGATCGTGCCGTCGGTGTGGAGGTGGTGCGAGACGAGCCCGCTGCGGGAGCCCTCGTCCACCGCCTGGAGCACCACGGCCCCCGCCCCGTCGGCGAAGAGGACGGCCATGTCCCGCCCGCGGTCCGAGAACTCCATCATCGGCGAGAGCATCTCCGCGCCGACCACCAGCACGCGCTCGTACATGCCGATCCGGATGAAAGCATCCGCCGTCGCCAGCGCGTAGACGAACCCGGCGCAGCCCTGCTGGAGATTCAGGACGGGTGTGCTGGTGAGGCCGAACTTGGCCGCCATCACGCAGCCGGTGTGCGGGTAGGCGTACTCCGGGATCGTGGTCGTCTCCACGATGAAGTCGATGTCGTCGATCCTGAGGCTCGCGTTCTTCAACGCCATCTGGGCGGCTTCATAGCCGAGGTCTGACGGCATGAGGAGCGCGTCGATCTCCCCATCGACGCCGCGCGCGTAGACCTCCCGGATGTAGGCCTCCTTGTCGGAGGCTTCGGCGAGCCGGCAGAGGAAGCGATAGGTACTGGGCGAGACCCGCCGCTCCTTGATGCCCGTGCGCTTCGTGATCCACTCGTCGGAGGTCGTGAAGCACCGCGCCAACAGGTGGTTGTCCACCACGCAGTCGGGCACGGCCATACCCGTTCCGATGATCTTGGCTTTCTTCATGGCCGCCGTCCGGAGGGGCCCGAACTCGCTTACCGTACTATCCGGCCGCGAGCACTGTCAAGGAGAGGAATCTGCCGTGAGGTTACGCCCCTTAGCGGCCCCTGAACCGGGGCGTCCGCTTCTCGAAGAACGCCGCGAGCCCTTCCCGATGGTCCTCCGACCTGATCATCATCCCCTGAACGAGCCCCTCCCAGGCCAGGCTCGTCTCGAGATCGAGCGCCCAGGACCGATTGAGCAGCCACTTCGCCATGGCGTGGGCGCGTGGGGGGCCTTCGGCGATCCGGCGGGCCAAGGTGAAGGTTTGCGTGTGAAGCTCCGCCGCGAGCACCACGCGGTTGACCAAGCCGATCCGCCCGGCCTCGGCCGCCTCCAGGATGTCGGCCGTGAAGCAGAGCTCCTTGGCCTTCGCGAGCCCCACGCGCCGCGGGAGCAGGTAGATCCCGCCTCCGTCCGGGATCAGGCCGATCCGCGCGAACACCTCACCAAAGCGCGCGCGGTCGGAGGCCACGATCACGTCACAGGCCAACGCGAGGTTGCAGCCCGCCCCGACGGCAAAGCCGTCCACCATCGCGATCGTCGGGGTCGGGAATCGCGCGAGGGCCAGCACGGCGCGGCTCATGGCCTCGACCCGGCTCCGGCCCTCGGCGGCCGTCATCCGGCTCGCCTGCATCAGCTTGACGTCGCCCCCCGCGCAGAAGTGTTCCCCCGCCCCCCGCACGACGAGGACCCGGACACCCGGGTCGCCTTCGAGCTGGCGCAGCGCGCCCTCCAGCTCCTCTCGCATCGTGAGGTTCAGGGCGTTTCGCGCCTCGGGCCGGTTGAGGGTGACCGTCGCGATGCCCTCCCCCTGCTCGACGAGCACAGTGGTTCCACCCATGGAGGCCTCCTCTTATGG
>CAZDYT010000453.1:0-4058 GCA_964509395.1 uncultured bacterium | reverse complement strand
GAGCGCGCGAGCTACATCACCGGCCAGGTGATCGCCGCCGACGGCGGGTTGACGTGAGCAGGCGGCGCCGGCGGGGCATCCGCGGGGCGCCCACGAACCCCCTGCGGCCGACCGTCATCGCGCCCGGGCGTAATACTCCACGCGACGCTCGAGATAGGCGATGGCCTCCGACACGGCGAAGGCAAACGCGAACACGACGATCACGAGGGCCCAGAACTCCTCCATCAGGAAGTACTTGGAGTAGAGCTCGAAGAGTTCGCCGACCCCGATGATCGCGACCAGGAGCTGCCCGATGACCACGCCCTTGACCCCTCGGATGGCGCCGAGGCGGACGCCGGCCAGGACCTCCGGAAGCGCGCTCAGGAGCAGCACCTTGGTATAAATCTGGTAGCGCCGCGCGCCAAACGCCCGAGCCATCTCCACCAGAGACCGATTGGCCTGCTGGACGCCGACCCGGGTGTCCAAGATGATGACGAAGACGGCGAAGAGGAAGACCGTGACGACCACGGTCGTCTCCCCGATGCCGACCACCGCCATCAGCATCGGCACGAGGGCCGAGACCGGGGCGCTGACGAAGACATTGACCCAGACACCGAGGACCCGGCCCACCGGCTCCACTCGAGCCATCAACACCCCGATGGCAATTCCGACGATCAGCGCCAAGGCCATCCCGACGGCGAACGAGCGCAGCGAGATAACGACCGACGTGAGGAACTTCTCGGTGGCGAGGATCGCCAGTCCCGCCGTCGCCACGCGCGAGACCGGGGGGATGATCGTCGAGAGCTCGGCCCGCCCGATCAGCTCCCAGGCGAGGCACCACACCGCGAGCGAGAACGCCGACGGCAGCCGTACGCGCCCCGACACCCGTGGCCCTCCTCAGGCGACGTATTGTTTCAGGATTTGCCAGATCTCGTCCACGGCATCCAGGTAGTTCTTGTCGCGACGGATCTCGTCCGGGCTTCGCCGGCCCCGCTCTATGTTCGGCTGGATGAGCCGCGCGACCGACCCCGGGCGCGGCGAGAGCAGAACCACTTGGTCCGACAGGTAAACCGCTTCCTCGATGCTGTGGGTGACGAAGATCACCGTCTTCTGGCGGTTTCGGAGGAGGACGAGGAGGTCCTCCTGGAATTTCCGGCGGGTCTGCTCGTCGACCGACGCGAACGGCTCGTCCATGAGGATGATGTCGGCATCTACCGCGAGCGCGCGCGCCAGCCCCACCCGCTGCCGCATTCCTCCCGAGAGGTGATGTGGGTAGCCCCCCTCAAACCCGGAGAGCCCGACCTCGTCGATGCGTTGCCGGGCGATCGCGTCGCGCTCCTCCCGGGGCACCCCGCGCAGCTCGAGCCCAAATGCGACGTTCCGCAGCACGGTCGCCCAGGGTAGGAGAGCGAAATCCTGGAAGACAAAGGCCCGCTCAGGCCCGGGCCCCTCGACTTTCCGCCCGGAGACCCATACCTCGCCCGTGCTTGGCCGGATCAGGCCTCCCAGGATCTTGAGCAGCGTGGTCTTCCCGCACCCGCTGGGGCCGAGAATGGTGGTGAGCCGGCCCCGGAGAAAGGCCAGGGTCACGTCTCGCAGAGCCTCCACCCCGTTGTCGTAGGTCTTGCCGATCTCCCGAACCTCGACGATGATCTCCGCCGCCACGCTCAAGATCCCCGAATCTCCGGCGGGAAGGTCCGCCGCTCCAGGCGTTCCAGGGCGTGGATGGTCAGGGCTCCGAGCGCGATGATCGAGGTGATCGCCGCGAACATCTCGGGGTACTCCGCCACCGAGCTGTGATACGTGATCAGGTCCCCGATCCCGGTGGGCGTGATCAGCAGTTCGGCGATCACCACCCCGATGAACCCCATCGCGACCCCGAGGCGAAGGCCCGCGAAAATGAGCCCCGCCGCGTGGGGGAGGACGATTTTCAACACCTCCTGACGACGGCTCCCGAGGAACGCGCGGCACATTTCGATGAGCGACGGGTTGGTGTTCCGGATGCCCTTGTAGGAGTTCATCGTGATGACCGGGACGGACAGCACGAGCACCGCCAACACCTTGGCGGCCAATCCGATGCCGTACACGTAGGTGATCAGCGGGATGATCGCCGCCATGGGGGCCGCCTGCGCGATCACGACCACGGGCAGGCTAAACCACTCGACGGTCCGGGACAGGCCCATGCTGATTCCCAGGCCGGTCCCGGCAACACCGGAGACGAGGAGGCCGATCAGGAGCGGCTGGAAGGTCGAGGCATACGCCCGGGCAAGCGTGCCGTCGGCGACCATGCGGCCGAGCGCCAGCAGCGTCGTGCTGAAGGGGGGGAATGCGGGGCTGATCGGCCATCGCCCCGCCCCCTCCCAGATCCCCAGAAAGAGCGCGAACGACGCGCAGAGCCAGAGTGCTTCCGGCGCCCGAACCCGGCCACCGCCGCTGCGGCCGGACATCGGTCCTCGGTCGTCACCGGCGGGCATGTCGCCCGGCCCCGTCACGGAGCGAGACGGCGTCCGCCGTCGCCGGACGCGACGCACCCCGTCCCGCTCGGAAGACCCTCAGTTCCCGACCTTCGCGAGCGCGGCCCGGAGCGGGCCGAAGTGCCAGAACTCTTCCACCTTCGGCACGTCGCCTCTGATCTGACCCGCCAGGCGGTAGAATTCCAGGTCGTTCTTGGCCGCCCGTTCCCCTCCGCCATCCGTGGGAAAGATGCCGCCCTGGACCGCCTCCCGGTAGAAGGGGAGGATCTCCGGCTCCATCTTGGGAGGCAGGTCCTTCAGCAGGCCGAGCTTCTTGCGCTCCTCGAGCACGACGGCGGGGTTCGCGTTGATCGCTCGAGCCACCTTGATCAGCTCCTCCACGAACACGGTCACGGCCGCCTGATTCTTTTCCAGGAACTCGGTGGGAGCGAACAGGGCCTCGTCGCTGGCCTTGAGATCCCCGAGCGGCAGGATCAGGAACTTGTCGGGGGCCTCCTTCAGCACGTAGCTCTTGTTGGGCGCGTCGAGGATCGTGGCCTTGATCGTGCCCTTCAGCAGCGCCAGGGCGCGGACCTGGGAGCCGGGAACGTAGCTCAGGTTCTTGTACCTGATCCCGTGCTGCTTGGCCGCCAGGTTCATGATCGCCTCCGTCCCGGAGCCGCGCGCGTGGACCACGATCTCCTGGCCGTCCAGGTCCTTCCAGCTCTTGTAGTGCTCCCTGTTGACAATCGGGAAGAACTGAAGGGTGCTGAGCTGGTAGAAGAAGCGAATCGGCACGCCGACCTTTTCGATCGCTGCATACGGCGTGCCCTGGCCGACGTCGGCCTGCCCGTTGATCACCGCCTGCGTGGCGACCTCCTCACTCTTGAACGCAGTGATCTCGACGTCTACGCCCCGCGCCTTCGCCTGCTCGACGGCGATGAGGAGGGGCAGCTCATCGATCGAGATCACGTCCCCCAGGGCGTATCGGATCTTGACGCGGCCCTGCGCCAGCGCCTCTCCCACGAACGCCCCGACCAGGACAACGACCGCGAGCATGACGAGCAGCGCCGATCGAAACTTGATTGCCATGGCCCTCCTCCTGATGGCGGAACGACACGCCACGTGCGCCGGTTTGGGCAACACCGCTGCGGCACCGAACCTGATGACAGAGCCGCCGGGTCGCGAGCTGATCATACCAGACGGGTACACCCGCAGGAAGGCTCTACCGGTCTCGGAGACAGCACCAGGAGAGGAGGCACGCGGTGTCGGTCCCAGCCTGGGCGCAGAGCTCCCACTCTCGTGAACGCCCGCGCCCCGCAGATCACCCGGCTCAGCGTGTCCCGTCCGACCTGGTCCGTCCCGAGCCAGCTCACGGCGTCCGGCGGCTTCGCCATCCGCCGGAAGTCGGTCTTCAGGGGGTCCCGCGGCGCGATGAGCGGGGCGGAGACAGCCATGGCGATGATGTCGGGCGCGCAGCGAAGGCCGACCGGCTCCAGACGGGCTGGATGCTGGGGGACGGGGTCAGAGGGGCCAGAGCATCGCGGCGTAGTCGTTGCGCCAGGCGGCCGTCACGAGACACGGCCCGCCCTCGCCTCGCGCCCGCGCCGCGGTAGAACGTGACCC
>CAZDYT010000452.1:935-4063 GCA_964509395.1 uncultured bacterium | reverse complement strand
AGGACGGTCCCCAGCCCTCCGAGGACCGCCATGATCACCATCTGGACCGAGAAGTCGAGGCTCATGGTCCGGGTCGGCGTGATGAACAGGATGAACTGGGCGTAGAAGGTGCCGCCGATCGCCGTGAAGAAGGCGCTGAGGAGCATGGCGACGAGCTTCGCCCGCGCCGGGTTGACCCCGAGGCTCGCCACCGCCTCCTCGTCGTCGCCGATGGCGGCGAGGTAGTATCCGAGGCGCGAGCGCTTCACCGCCCACCCGACCGCGAGCACCACGAGGAGCAGGCCGAGCATGATGAAGTAGTAGTAGCGCTTGTCCACGAACTGGAACGCCGCCGGCCGGTACCCGAGGACGGGGAGGAGCAGCCCGCTCACCCCGTTGACCTCGACGCCGAAGGCGGTGTCCGTCAACTCGGTCCCCACCCGGAGCATCTCGGCGAAGGCGATCGTCACGAGGGAGAAGAACGCCCCGCGCAGGCGAAAGCACGGGTAGCCGATCACGCCGCCCACCCCCGCGGCCACCACCCCCCCGACCAGCATCCCGAGCCACGGGCTCAGCCCCGCGTTGATGTGGAGGAGCGAGGAGGTGTAGGCCCCGATCCCGAGGAACCCCGCGTGACCGATCGAGTACTGCCCGGCGAAGCCGCCGATCAGGTTCCAGGCGGCGCTGAGGTACGCAAAGAAGAGGACCCAGATGAGGACCTGGATCCAGTAGTTGTCGTCGGCGAGGACCCAGCGCGCCAGGACGGGCACGAGCGCGGCGGCCACGACGACCAGCGCGCCCAGAATCCCGCCGATCACCTGCTCGACGCGCGCGCTCGCCACGGTCACGGCACCCTACTGGCGCTCGACGCCCAGCAACCCCGTCGGGCGCAGGAACACGAGGGCCACGAACAGCCCGAACAGCACGATCTGGGCGGCCGCCGCCTCGAGGTAGAGACCCACCACGCCCTCGATCAGGCCGACGATCAGGCCACCCAGGGCCGCCCCCGGCATGCTGCCCAGCCCGCCCAGGACCACGATGACGAAGGCCTTCAGCAGGAACGAGGTGCCGACCGCCGGGTGGATGTAGAAGAAGGGCACCAGCACCGCCGCCGCGATCCCCATGAGCGCCACGCTCAACCCGAAGGCGACGTTGTAGATCCGGCGGTCGTCGATCCCCATGAGGCGCGCCACCTGGCGATCCTGGCCGGTGGCCCGGATCGCCCGGCCGAGGTCCGTCCGCGTGAAGAAGAGGTACAGGGCCGCCCCCGTGGCGAGCATCGCCCCGAGCCCGATCAGCCGCGGGACGCTGACGATGATGCCGGCGAGCTTGAACGTCTCCCGCCCGACGTCGGTCTGCACCGTCTTGAAGTCGGCGGCGAAGAGGAGCAGGGCGAGGTTCTCGAGGACCAGGGCGAGGCCGAGGGTCAGGAGAAGCGCGCTCATCGGCTCCCGGGCGCGTTCGCGCGTGAAGAGCGGGGCCACCAGGAACTGCTGGATCAGGTAGCCGAGCCCGAACAGGAGCGGGACCGTCAAGAGGGGGGAGAGGTACGGATGGACGCCCCCGAGGGCCCAGAGCCAGTAGACCAGGAACATCCCGACCATGAGGAGGGTGCCCTGGGCGAAGTTGATCACCCGCATCGTCCCGAAGACGATGTTGAGCCCCAGGGCCACGAGCGCGTAGACCCCGCCGATCAGGAGGCCGCCGACCGCGCTTTGGAGGAGTGTCTGCACCGGGCGACAGGAAGCGCGGGTGGCCCCGGCGACCGGGGCCACCCGCCGGAAGCGTGGCTACTTGGACCGGGGATACGGCCAGATCACCTTGACGTCGGGCTCCGCGACGTGCTCGGGATACACGATGCGGAACTTGCCCTCCTGGATCTGGACGACCATGGCCGTGGCGTACGGGTTCTGCCCCGTCTCGTCGAACTTGATCTGCTTGTAGGGCATCAGCATCGCCTTGTGGTTGAGGTCGGTGATGTCGGTCGCGGCGATGGCGTCGCGCAGCGCCTTCGCGTCGCTCGACTTGGCGCGCTCGAGCGCGTCCACGATGATCTGGAACGCCTGGTAGTACCCCGCCGAGTCCTCGGTCATCGGCATCCCGAACCGGGCGATGTGGCGGTCGTTCTCCTGCTTGATCCACGGAATCGCCTTGCCCACCGCGGCGTCCCACATGGTCGCCGCGAAGATCCCCTCGGAAAGCCGCCCCGTCCCCTTGAGGAAATCGGGCTGGAGGTGCCCGCCGCCGCCGGCGGCATAGACCACCGGGTGCAGCTCCTGCTCGTCCATCTGGCGGGTGATCAGGAGCGCGTCCCCGAGGTAGGAGTTGGCGATGACCAGCTCGGGCTTGAGCCCCTTGGCCTTCACGACCATGGAGGTCAAGTCGGGCGCCGCAAATGGGTAGTGCTCCACGAAGTGGACCTTGACCCCGTGGCCTTCGAGGAAGGTCCGCTGCTTGTCCCCGACCGACTTCCCCCAGTCGGTGTTCTCGCTGAAGACGACGGCGCTCTTGAAGCCCCCGGCGCGCCGCCCGATCGCCGTCAGCCCCTCGATGAGGGTCCGCGCCTTGATCGTGTCGTTCGCATGCGCGCGGAAGACGTACTTGAAGCCGCGCTGGGTGATCTTGTCGAAGGTCCCGAAGGTGAGCCAGGGGATCTGATAGCGCTCGGCCACCGCGGACGACGGGAAGCCGACGCCGCTCTGGAAGGCGCCGACCAGCGCGTGGACCTTCTCCTTGGTGATGAGCCGCTCGGTCTCCGTCACCCCGATGTCCGCCTCGCCCCGCGTGTCACCGAAGACGAGCCGGATCTTGGCGCCGCCGAGCGCCTTGATGCCGCCGGCCTGGTTCACGTCCTCCACCGCCATCGTGAGCGTGTTCTTCTGAATCGCCCCGAACTTCGCGTTCGCCCCCGTCATCGGCGACAGGACGCCGATCCGCACCTCGTCGGCCGCCTCCGCCGCCGGCACGGTCGCGAGGCTGCCGAGCAGCCCGAGCACCGCCGCCACACCGAACCACCGAGTCAGCCTCAGTCCTGGCATGATTCCCTCCCTCTCTTTCCCCCAGGGCGACGAGGACTCCCCCTCACCCTGCCCTCTCCCCCGGTGGGGGAGCGGGCTCACGGGGCCACGGAAATGTCGAGCCATCCGAGC
>CAZDYT010000452.1:0-925 GCA_964509395.1 uncultured bacterium | reverse complement strand
CCGTGCTCCGGGGTCCTTGGGGATGTCGCGCTCTGTCTCCGTCACCCCGATCTCCGCCTCGCCCGCGCGGAGGAGCACCGTGGTGGTCGCCGCCTCCACGACCGCCGGTCCCGCGATCGCCTGGGCCGGCGCCAGGGCGTCCAGATCGAAGACCGGCACCTCCCGCCACTCGCCGAGGTAGATGCGCCGGCGGGATCGGGGCGGGGCGGGCGGCCGCGCCGGGAGCGCCGGCTCCTCGGGCAGCTCCGGCAGCTCGCCGACCACCGCCACCCGCGCGTTCACGAGCACCACCTCCTGATCCCGCACGCTGTAGGTATAGAGCTCCTCGTGGCGCTGATGGAACCGCTCCACCACCTCCTTCATCAAGTCCGGCGCCGCCAGGTCCACCCCGTCGAGCGAGACGCCGATCTCGAAGATCTGCTCCCCGTACCGCATGTCGACGGCCCGATGGATGCGCACGGGCCCCGTGAAGGCCTCCTGGAGCCGCCGCCGCCCCTCCGCCTCCATCCGGGCAAGGACGCGCCGCAGCGTGGGCGCGCCCACCAGCTTCACGTCGCCGATGTGCGTCCGCACGACCTCGTACCGGAGGTCCGTCGCGAGCATGCCCCAGGCCGAGAGGACGGCCGCGACGCGCGGCAGCACGACGCGCCGGATCTCGAGCCGCCGCGCGACGTCGGTGATGTGGAGGCCGGCCGCCCCCCCGAAGGCGAGCACGGTGAAGCGCCGGGGGTCGACGCCGCGGCGAACCGAGACGAGCCGGATCCCCTCGGCCATCCGCGTGTTGACGACCTGGTGGATCCCGTCCGCCGCGGTGACCCGGTCGGTCCCGAGCCGGTCGGCGGTCGCCTCCACCGCACGCTCCGCCGCCCTGACGTCGAGCCGGGTCTCGCCGCCGAGGAAGTTGCCGGGATCCAGGTAGCCCAGC
>CAZDYT010000451.1:0-4087 GCA_964509395.1 uncultured bacterium | reverse complement strand
AGAGCGACGAGATGAGGCCGATGTTCGGCCCTTCCGGCGTCTCGATGGGGCAGATCCGCCCGTAGTGGGTCGGGTGCACGTCGCGCACCTCGAAGCCGGCCCGCTCCCGCGATAGGCCGCGGGGGCCAAGAGCCGAGAGCCGCCGTTTGTGCGTCAGTTCGGCCAGCGGGTTCGTCTGGTCCATGAACTGGCTCAGCTGTGAGGAGCCGAAGAACTCCTTGACCACCGCCGAGACCGGCTTGGCGTTGACCAGGTCGTGCGGCATGAGGTTCTCGATGTCGGCAATCGACATCCGCTCCTTGACCGCCCGCTCCATCCGCGTGAGACCGACGCGGAACTGGTTCTCCAGCAACTCGCCGACCGACCGCACGCGCCGGTTGCCGAGGTGGTCGATGTCATCCGTCGGATACTTCTCCTGCTTGACCGCGAGGAGCCGGCGGATCACCTCGACGATGTCTTCGGACCGGAGCGTTTTCCACGCCAGGGGGGACTCCATCCCGAGCTTCTTGTTCAGCATGAAGCGTCCGACCCGCGCCAGGTCGTACCGCCGCGGGTCGAGGAACATCCCGCGGAAGAGCGCCCGGGCCGACTCCACGGTCGGGGGATCGCCGGGGCGCAGCCGCCGGTACATCTCTACGAGCGCCTCGTCCGGGTTCTTGTGGACGTCCCGGGCCAGCGTCTCGTAGATGGCGGAGTCGTTCTTGGCCGGGTCGACGTAGATCACCTTGAACGGCGCGGTCGGGCGAGCGCTCAGCTCCGCGAGGATTTCCCGCGTCAGCTCCTGGTTCGGCTCCAGGATGACCTCACCACTCTCGCGGTCGACCACGCGGGTGCCCGTGCGTCGGCCCTCCAAATGGTCCAGCTTGACCGGGATCTTCTCGATGCCGAGCTCCTCGAGCCGCGCGATGATCTTCGCGGTGAGACGCTTGCCGGCCTGGATCACGGGCTCCCGATGCCGCGGTGGCCGGATGTCCTCGGCGACTTTCGTCTCGTCCTTGTGCACATCCGCGTTGAGCTTGACGATCGCGGTCCCGTTCTCAAAGCCGAGCACCTCCTCGCGATCGTAGAAAGCGCCGAGGATGTCCTCGTCCGACAGGAGGGCGTTCTTCTCGAGGAACCAGAAGGCCCGAAGGAACGCGGTCACCAGCATCTTGCGCCGCCGGTCGATCCGGACGTGGAGGATGTCGTTCGCGTCGAACTCGAACTCCACCCAGGACCCGCGGTAGGGAATGATGCGCGCGGAGTAGATCTTCTTCCCCGAGGCCAGCGTCTTGCCCCGGTCGTCGTCGAAGAAGACGCCCGCCGAGCGCTGCAGCTGGCTCACGACGACCCTCTCGGTCCCGTTGATGATGAAGGTGCCCTTGTCGGTCATCAGCGGCAGCTCGCCGAGGTACACCTCCTGCTCCTTGATGTCCTTCACCATCCGGGAGCGGGTCTCCTTGTCCTGCTCGTAGACGACCAGGCGGAGCGTCACCTTCAGGGGAATCGCGTAGGTCATGCCCCGGTCGTGGCACTCCTCGACGGTGTACTTCGGTTCGCCGAAGTGGTACCCCACGAACTCCAACGACGCGTTCTCGTTGTAGTCCGTGATCGGGAACACGCTCTTGAAGACGCCCTGGAGCCCGATGTCCTCCCGGTCCTCGGGGGCGTAGTCCTTCTGGAGAAAGGCCTCATAGGAGTTCCGCTGGATCTCGATCAGGTTCGGGATCTCGACGATCGAGGGGATCTTCCCGAAGTCCTTCCGGACCCGACGGCCGCACTGGATCTGTCCTGCCATTTATTCCCTCTTCGGCGCCGTGCCGATCGCCCGGCCCGGCGCAGGCCGGCCTCTGCTGCCCATTCGCCTACGAGGAATGCCCGCGGGACCCTCCTTTACTTGATCTCGACGGCGGCGCCAACCTCTTCGAGCTTCTTCTTCATCTCCTCGGCCTCCGCCTTGGAGATCTTCTCCTTCACCGGCTTCGGGGCCTCGTCCGCGACCGCCTTGGCTTCCTTCAGCCCGAGCCCGGTCAGCTCGCGAACGACCTTGATCACCTGGATCTTCTTGTCCCCCGCTCCGGTGAGGATCACGTCGAACTCGGTCTTCTCCTCCTCAGCCGGGGCCGGCCCCGCGCCGGCCCCCGGCACCCCCGGGATCGCCGTGACCGCCATCGGGGCTGCGGCCGAGACCCCCCACTTCTCCTGCAGAACCTTCGAAAGCTGGGCCGCCTCCAAAAGCGTCAGCTGGTCCAGCTGTTCCGCGATCTGCTCAACCTTGGTCGCCATGTATCCCTCCGTGTAAAGAATTCCCTATCCGGCCGCGGCGTCGCCCGACGCCGCCTTGCCGCGTTCCGCGAGGATGTAGACGAGCTCCCGGGGCGGAGCCGTCAGCAGCCCCACGAGGACCGCCAAGGGGCCCTGGATGGCGCCCACGAGCTGACCGCGCAGCGCCTCGCGGGACGGCAGTTCGGCAACGGCGCGGAGTTCCCTGGGCTCGAGCACCTGGCCATCGATGACCCCGGCCTTGAGCGTCAGCGCCGGATTCGTCCGAACGAAAGTGGTCAACGCCTTCGCCACCGCCACGGGATCCCGCCGCACGATCACGAGGCCCGTCGGTCCCGTGAGGCGCGCGCGCAGGCCTTCAAGCGGCGAGCCCTCGAGCGCGATACGGGCCAGCCGGTTCTTGACCACACGGTACTCCGCCGCGACCGCCTTGAGCTGCTTGCGGAGCTCCGCCAGCTGCGGCACGGAAAGCCCGCGGTACTCCGTCAGCAGGGCCGCGCGCACGTCGGCCATGTGTGCCCTCAGCTCCGTGATCGTCTCCGACTTCGCCTGGGTGGGCATAGGACTCCTATTTCTTGTAGAGGTTCGCGACGTGCTGGACGTCCACGGGGATCCCGGGACCGATCGTCGTCGACACCGTGATGCTCCGCAGATACTGCCCCTTCGCGCCCGCGGGCTTGGCCCGGATGAGCGCCTCCAGCACCGTGTGCGCGTTGGCCGCCAGGTGTGCCGTGGGAAAAGCCTTCTTCCCGATAGGCACGTGGACGTTGCCGGCCTTGTCCACTTTGAACTCGACCTTCCCGGCCTTGACCTCGCGCACGGCGCGCACGATGTCGAAGGTCACGGTGCCGACCTTGGGATTCGGCATCAGCCCGCGCGGCCCCAGGATCTTCCCGAGCCGCCCCACCTGCCCCATCAGATCGGGGGTGGCGATGGCCGTGTCGAACTCGAGCCAGCCGCCCTGGATCTTCTCGGCCAACTCCTCGGCCCCGACGAAGTCGGCTCCCGCGTCCCGCGCCTCGCGCTCCTTTTCGCCCTTGGCAAAGACCAGCACCCGCACCTGCCGGCCGGTACCGTGGGGGAGCACCACCGCCCCCCGCACCATCTGATCCGCGTACTTGGGATTCACGCCGAGGCGCACCGCCAGGTCCACGCTCTCGTCGAACTTGGCGTACGCGACCTTCCGGGCCAGATCGACCGCCTCCTCGACCGTGTACGCCTTCTCCCGCTCGATCTGGCTGACCGCCTTCGCATAGAGCTTCGCGACCGGCATCACTCGCCCCCTATCTCGTACCGCGACAAGAACCGCGCAGATCAAGGACGCAGGCCGGAGGACCGCCGAGGCGTCCGCAATCGACCGTCTGGTCGCGACGCCTCGGGCCTGCGGTCTGCGGGCCGTCGCTCCCTTCCGGGAGGCTCGCCGACGGCCGAGGACGCAGAGATGCGACGGTTATTGGCATGGCACTATCCGACGACCTCGATGCCCATGCTGCGCGCCGTCCCTTCGACGATCCGCATGGCCCGCTCGATGTCGTCCGTGTTCAGGTCCGGCAGCTTGGTCTGGGCGATCTCACGCACCTGGGCACGGCTCACCTTGCCGATCTTCTCCTTCAAGGGGTTCGCCGAGGCCTTCGCGATGCCTGCGGCCCGCTTGAGGAGGACCGACGCCGGGGGCGTCTTCACGACGAAGGTGAACGACCGGTCGGCGTAAATCGTGACGACGACCGGCAGGATGAGCCCCTCCTGAGAGCCGGTCTGCGCGTTGAAGCTCTTGCAGAACTCCATGATGTTGACGCCGTGCTGGCCGAGCGCCGGCCCCACGGGC
>CAZDYT010000450.1:0-4088 GCA_964509395.1 uncultured bacterium | reverse complement strand
CTAGCGTGAGTTTCCCGCGGACCTGCTGAAGGATGAGATATTTCACTGACGGCACGGGCCGTTAGCCAGGCCGACCGGTAGTGACTACCGCGTCGGGCGTCGGCACGAGCGCAAAGCATCGCGCCAGCCGTGCCGCCGGTGGATCGAGCTCCTCGAGCTGACGACGCACGCGGGGGCGTCCGCGGGCCCCCGCCTCGATCACCATCACCTCGCGAATCGCCTCGAGCTGGCGCAGCACGCTCCGCGGGCTCCGGACGGGCAGCCCGGCGCGCCGGGCCTGCCGCTCCAGGAGCTTGAGCAGCAGGAAGGCCATCACGCAGCAGAAGGCGTGGACCTGGAGCTTCTGATCGGTCCAGTGGTACTGGGGCCGCAGCGCGCAGCCCTCGGGATCTTTCATCTCGCGGAAGGCGCGCTCGGCCCGGGACTGCCCGCGATACGCGGTGATGATCTCCGCCGTCGGGAGGTCATCGCGATCGGTCATCAGGACGCGCAGCCCGAAGCGCTCCTGCGTCAGCCGCTGGTACTCGGCGGCGTCCACCCACGCGGCGAGGCGCCACCGCCCGTGTTCCTGCTGGATCTCGACCTGCAGCACCCGCGCGATGTGCTGCCCCCGCCGGACCTCGGCGACGCGCCGTTCGAGTCCCGCCCGAGTGCCGTGCCCCCCCCGCGGAGCCTCCAGCGTGACCGTGATGGCCGCGAGCATCCGCATGCGCTTCGCCAGCTGCTGGTGGAGCCCGCGCACCTGGCCCTCGCGCAGCCGCTCCGAGCGCAGGACGACGAGCGTGCGCTCCTGGCCCCAGAGGGTCTGGCGGGTGCGGAAGGCCGGCACCACCTCGCCGGTGGGGAGGGTCACCGGGGCCAGCCGCGGCAGCGCCTCGGCCAGCAGCGCCGCCTGCTGGCTGGGCACCAGGCTGGTGACGTAGTGGAGCCCGGTGTTGGCCACGTGCGCCTGCGTGGTCCGGCTGACGTTGCCCTTGTCGTAGACGAGGGTCACGGGTGGGGCCGCGCCAAAGAGCCGCTCCAGCCGGGTCCGCACGCTGGTCAGCACCTCGGGAAAGGTCCGCACATCGGGCCGATCGCCCTCGTAGAGGAGATGAAAGAGCGGCAGTTGCCCCTCGCGGGAGACCACCAAGGCCAGCCCCAACTGGCGCAGATCGTGCCGCTTCTGCTTGTTGTGGCCGCGCCGGGGGAGCGTCGGCCGCGTGTTCGTGGAGTCGATGAAGGTGAAGAAGTTGGTCGTGTCGTAGAAGAGGGTATCCGGCGCGAGCCCCTCCTGGGCGACGACCTGGCGGACCACGGCTTCCTCGATCGCGGGCAGCGCCGCCGCCGGCACGGCGGCCATCTGATCCCAGAAATGCTGGCTCGTCAGGCGCCCGACGGTGACCCCGGCCAGCCGCCCGAGTGAGGTGCCCCGGGCCCACGCGGCAAAGGCGCGCTTGCTCAGGGGCCGACAGGCGCGGGCGATGGCCGCGAGCACCAGGGACTGGCCCGGGGTGAGCCCATCGCGCTGGGGGAGGCGTCCCCGGCGATCGCGCGGGACCTGGGCGTCGATGAGCGCCGCCACCTCCAGGGCCTGGGCCCGCGCCCAGAGCGCCGCGACCGCCCCGTGGGCCACCGAGCGGAGCCGCACGCCGGCCGGGCCCAGCTGCAGCCGGGCCAGGAGCGTCTCGGGTCGGCCCAAGTGGGCGACGACGAACGACCGGGGCTGGCCGTTCACGCGGCGCGATTCGACGATCTGCCAGTACTTCCGGCCCCGGACGGTCTTGGCCACGAGGGACGGCATGCGTAGTAACTACTATGGCCAACCTCGTCATGTCAAGAATCTTCTTCATACGCTCACACAGCCCATATGACCAGGCCATTGGTTGATGCCTATATTAGTAGCTACACATCTGGACACACCCGAACACGCTGCAACTGCGCGGATTCAGAAGCGCTCAGCCCGACGCCGACGGGCCGCCCCAAACGGCCCGCGGGAAACTCACGCTAGAGATCCTCGGAGGGGAGCAGAGCCCCCCTCCGATTCCTCCCCCAAGAGGTTGCGCGGGCAAAGCCCGCGCTCGGAGCGCTCCGGCTAGGAGCGCTCGGACGATCGGGGACGCCTTGGCATCTCTCAGCATCCTGCCAGACCGGATCGGCCATGAACGTACATGCGAGATGGGGAGGGCCGCGCTCGAGCGCGGCGGCCTCCGCTGGCGGGCTGACACGCCTCGAGAGAAACGCCTCGATCCCGTGACTGAGCGCGCCCATCCCACGCACCAAGGCCGCCGCCACCGAGACGGCGGCGCAAAGCGGCGCGCGCGCGCGCGTTACGGGCGTCCCGCGAGCTGCGCCGATCCCGGGGGTCGTCCCCGATCCACCGGGCTTGGCAGCATCACCAACGGCAAGCAGGCGAGCCCGAGGACCGCGATCGACAGGTACACCGCCACGGGGGATGTCCAGGCCAGCACGGAGGTCGCCATCACGGGGCCCAGGAAGGCGGCGGCGATCCGGGCGGAGTTGATCAGGCCGATCTCGTTGCCTCCGCCGTGCTGCGCGATGTGGGCGACCACGATCGGGAACACCGGCGCAATGCAGAGGACCTGGAGAAACCGCACGAGGGTGTATGACCAGACGGACGCGGCAATGCCCAGCGCCGCCATGAACACCGAGGACGTCACGAGCAGCACCGTGAGCAGGCGTCGCTCGGCGGCGAGCTTCACCAGCATCGGGGCCGCGAATGCCCCGAGGGCCGCGGCCGCCGAGGAGACGAAGATCACGACCCCGCCCACCTCGAGCGTGTCCTCGACCTCGACGCCCAGCCCGGGGAGAACCTGGGGCAACACCGGGGCGAGGAAGAAGAGCTGGGTGGATCCGGCGAGCACGATCGCGCCCGCGACGGCCACGTCCTCGATGCGGAGCCGCCGCGTGCCCGTCCGCGATCCCTCCGGATGAGGCGGGACGGCGACGCCCCACTGGACGAGGCTCGCGCACCCCAGCAGGATGAGCCCGCCGAGGACGAAGGAGGGCCGAAAGCCCAAGCGCGCGGCGGCAATGGCGCCGGCCAGCGGGCCGATTACCTGCCCCACGGTCATGGCCGCCTGCACCACCGCGACCTGCCGGCGCACCTCGGCGGCGTCCGGGGCGCGCCCGGCCAGCATGAATGCAAAGGTGGAGCTGGCGCCCATGAAGCCCAAGATCAGGCGGGCGACGAACAGCTCGAGCAACGTCCGGGCGACCGCGACACCGAAGAAGCCGAGCCCCTGCAAGGACTCGACGAGGACGTAGTAGCGCTTCGGGTTGCCGCGCTCGGCAAGGCGCCCCCAGAAGGGCGCCGTGAGCACCGTCACGAGCGAGGTGATCCCGATGATCCAGCCCGTCCAGCGGAGCGTGGCGGCCTCGTCGAGCGGGCTGATGTCGTGGATGTAGAACGGGAGGCTGATGAAGACGAACGACCAGGCGAAGCTCGCAAAGAACATCGCGACCGGCACCAGGCGGGACCCGCGCGTGACGGTGGCCGCCCCGGGGTCAGTCGACAAGGATGCGCTCAGGCGCTCCTGGAGCCGCAGGATCAGCGGGAGCAGGGGCGCCATGGCCCATCCATGGTACACGCACCGGCTGGGAGATCGCCGCCGCCGCGAGGCGCCCCCCTCGCCGGTGGCTGGCATTTGCCCGCCCGGGGGGGAATTTGGCCACGCCACCCGGCGGCGGCTCCCCATCCCCCGACGACGAGGGCCCGCCAAACCGGGCTTCTGACCCCCCGACTGCCTGGCATGGAGCGTGCTTCAGCTCCTCGCCACATGCCAAAACCGCCTCAGTATCTCTTGGTCGTCCGCGAGGGGGAAAGGGAGCTGTTCGAGCGCCTGCTGGCGAGCACGGCCGGGCCTCTGAACGGCGTCCGGGTGGTTTGGGACCGGCGGAAGCGAGACCGGCGCGTCATCATCCAAGACGTCGAGGGCGAGCGCCGGCGCCGCGAGCGCCGTGCCCCACCCGACCCGGCGTGGGAGACGCGCAGCTTCATCGTCGTGCGAACCGATCGCGCGTCCCGCCACGGCTCGACGCCCAACGGCCATCGGACCTGCCTGGAGATCCCGCTAGCGGCCGCGTTG
>CAZDYT010000449.1:0-4094 GCA_964509395.1 uncultured bacterium | reverse complement strand
GCGAGCGCTCGAGGAGCGGCCGCGCGGCCCGGTAGTCGCCGGTGAGGTAGAGGAGGTGGCCGAGGGCGTTGAGGCTCTGAGCCACCCAGGGATGATTGGCGCCGAAGGCCTGCTCGCGGATCTGAAGCGCCCGCTCGAGGAGCGGGCGCGCGGCTGCGTAGTCCCCGCTGTCCCGGAGGAGGTCGGCCAGGGTCTGGAGGCTCTCGGCCACGTCCGGGTGGCGCGGTCCGAGCTCCTGATCGCGGATGGCCAGCGCCTCGCGGGCCTTCGGAAGCCCCTCCGCATGCTTCCAGTCGCGGAGGTGCTGGAGCGCTTCGGTATTGAGCTCCCGCGCCCGCTGGAGGCGCTCCTGGTTCTGGGCCTCCGCCGTCCGGCGGATCCCATGGTCGCTCGCCACGGCGAGCGCCAGGCAGAGCGCCGCGAGAGCGCCGATCAGAAGCCGCCGCATGCGTTACCTTCCACGCCAGACGGCCGTTCTCGGAGAGACTTCCGCATCTCGGGCCTCAGGGCTTGACGGTCGAGAGGAACTGAGCCTCGTCGAACTCTTGAGCCGCGAGCTCCTGGAGCCCGACGCGGTCGTAGACGTGACCGAGGAGCAGATGCAGTCCCGGCTCGTCCGGGTCGGCCGCGAGGGCGGCCAGGAGCTCCCGGCGCGCCTCGTGGTAGAGCCGTTCCTGCACGAGCAGGCCGGCGCGCATCAGGGCCACCGTGTTCGGCGGATACCCGACCAGGCGACCCGGCTGGAGCTCGGCCAGGGCCGACCGGACGCGCGCGACCTCGGCGTCGGGCAGAATCTCGAACCGGGCCTGCTGAACCGGATGCCCCTGGGCCTCGAGCTCCCAGGTGTACTGGACCCCGGCCCGGAGCGGCGATGCGGACGCGGGGTACTCGACGGGCTGCCGCCGAAGATTGGCCTGCTCCCAGAGGAGCCCCTGGGGGGCCGAGACTCGGAGCCGGTAGCGGAGGCGATCGGAGCCTCCCCACTCGAAGGTGACCGGACCCGGCAGGAGCCGGGTCTCCCGCGGGGAGAGGATGACGGGCGGCTGAGCAGGGAGGCTCCGGACCGAGAGGGATCGGTAGGCGACCTCCTTCTGCTGCCCGAGGAGAAACTGGGTGATGCCCCCGAGCAGGCTCCGGAGCTTGTCCACGCCGCTCTCGGCGGTCGGCGCCTGAACGACGAGCGGCGAGTTCGCCTGGGACACGGTCCCCGCGCCACGCCCGCCGGTGAAGACGACCACGGCGCGGGCATCCCCGGTGACGCGAACCTGGTCACCCGGTCGCAGCGCGAGCAAAGGCTGCGGCACGACCCAGTCGCTCTCGCCGGCGCGTTTGACCCGGATTTCCCCGCTGCCGGGACGGAGCTCGGTGAGGACGGCGACCGGCTCGGCGGCCCAGCCGAGTTCCCCGAGGAGCAGCATCGCGAGGGCAGCCCCAAGCCGCCAGCGCGTGAGCATGGGTCACCCTTCCGAAGGCAGCGCCAGCAGCTCGTAGACCTGCAGCGGGCGCGTACGCCCTTTCACCAGAACCTCCCCCCGGAACCGGGCGTCGAGCCGGTCTCCGAGGGCGGCCCGTGTCTCCTCGGTCAAGAGGACCGTGGTGCCGAGCTCCTTGTTCAAGCCCTCGAGCCGTGCCGCGACGTTCACCGCGTCTCCGACGACAGTGTACTTCACCCGCGCCGCTCCCCCAACGTTCCCGGCGAAGACGGCGCCGCTGTGGATCCCGATCCCCATACGCAACAGCGGGAGCCCCTCCCCGGCCCAGCGGCGGTTCAACGCCGCCAGCGCCTGCTCCATCGCCACGGCGCTCCGGACCGCGTGCCACGCGTGGTCGGGGTCGCGCAAGGGGGCCCCGAAGATCGCCATGATGCCGTCGCCGACGAAGTCGTTGATCATCCCGCGATGCGCGAAGATCACCTCCATCATCGCCGGGAAGTATTCGTTCAGGCGCGCCGCCACGGCCTCGGCCGGCAGGGTCTCCGCGAGCGTCGTGAAGCCCCGGATGTCCGAGACGAGAATCGACACCTCGCGGCGGTCCCCGCGCAGGCTCGGGTCCTCGGCGAGGACTTGCGCCATCACCTCGCGCCCGACGTAGCGGCCGAACGAGTCGTGGAGGCGGCGCCGGGCCAGGATCTCCGCCGCGACGCCCAGGGCGCACGTACCGAGGGCCGGGAGGACGAAGTCCACCGCGTACCCGCCGCCGTGGAGGGCGAGGTAGCTGCCGGGAATGCCGATCAGCAGCGTGAGGCCCAGCGCGACGAGCGTCCCCGCCAGCGGGCGGAGGAGGACCAGCAGGACCCCGGCGATCAGGACGACGCCTGCCTGGATCGCGAGGCTCGTGAGCCAGCCGGACGGCCGGATGAACGTGCGCGTCGCCAGCATGTGGACGAGGTTGGCGTGCACCTCCACCCCAGGGAGCGGGCCGTGGGGCGTCTGGAAGAAGTCGCGACTCTCCTGGAAGGTGGCGCCCACCAGGACGACGCGCCCCCGCAGCGGGTTGTCCTCCGCCACCGGACTCGCGTCGTCGGAGAGCGGCGCCACCGCGTCGCTGGAAATGGTGAGGACGCTCTTCTGCGGCCCGACGAAGGCGATCCGCCAGAGCTCACCCGGCCGCACGGGGACCGGGCCGCCCGCCGTCGTGCCCCAGGCGCCGTCGCCCTGCCAGACCGGGAGGGCCACCAGGCTTCCGGACGGATGGCGGGCCGCCTCGAGCCGTCGCGAATCCCCCTCGGCCAGGCGCGCGAGGACGGCCAGGCTCAGGGCCGGTACGGCCGAACCAGCCCCCTGCGGAACGAGAAACGCCGCCCGCCGGATGACGCCGTCGGGGTCGACCGGGACGCGGTCGGAGCCGCGAAGGACGGCGCGCACGAACGCCGCATCGCCCAGCGGACCGGACGGGGGCGGCGGCTCCACCAGCACGACACGGCTCACCCCATCCTGGCCGAAGTCGAGGATGGCTCGAGCCAGGGCGCCGTCAGAAGCCGCGTCGGTGGCGGCGGTCAGGGCGACATCGAGCCCGACGACCGCGGCTCCGCTCCGCCGGAGGGCCCGGACGAGGCGGGCGAGATAATCCCGCGGGATGGGCTGGCGTCCCCCGAGGGATTCGAAGGCCGCGTCGTCGATGGCGACGATGACCACCTCCGAGGGAAAGCGCTGGCCCCCGAGGCGCTGGAGCAGATCCAGCGTCCGCGCCTGGAGGGATTCGAGGTAGCCGAGGGCCGAGGCGCCCGTGACGAGGAGGCTCGCCGCCAGGCCGACCCCCCAGAGCCGGACGAGCCGCCCGCGCCGCGCCTGCCACCATGCGCGGGCCCTCCGGCCGGTCCCGTCTTCCGGGGAGCGAGGCGGCTCCATGGCTCTCGGGTTGCGTCGTCCCGCGTAAGTATAGCGCGGACTTGACACCGCAAGGGGCCGACGGTAACGTTTGGGCGCCACGACCCTCCCGGACTCCGAGCCCGGAACGATCCTCGAAGGAGACACCGATGGTGGACCCCAAGACCGCGGACCAGGCCCTCCAGACCTACATTCGCCCGCAGACGTTCCCCGTCGCCATCCGCATGCTCCGCCCCGGGGAGCCGATCCCCGAGAAGGCCAAGCGGCCGGCCCGCGACTTCGGCAAGCTCTCGATGAACTGCCAGGTCATCGACATGTCGCGGCGCTACGGCTGGATGATCGCGCTCACGCGCGAGGACCACATCTGCTCGCTCGGGATCACGGCGCTCGGCTTCGAGAAGCCGACCCACCTCTACACCTCAGGGACGCTCTGCGAGGGGATGTACACGGAGACCAAGGAGGCCGGCGCGCGCTCGGAGGCCGCGGTGGACAAGTTCGCGCCCGGCGAGTACTCCTGCCTCCTCGTCTGCCCGCTCGACCGCACGACCTTCGAGCCGCAACTGGTCGTGGTCTACGCGAACCCGGCCCAGGTGATGCGGCTCACCCAGGCGGCGCTCTGGAAGCGCGGCGGCCGGCTGGCCTCCTCGTTCCAGGGCCGGATCGTCTGCTCGGACATCATCGTCACGACCATGCAGACGGGCGAGCCCCAGGTGATCCTCCCCTGCTCCGGCGACCGCATCTTCGGGCAGACCCAGGACCACGAGATGG
>CAZDYT010000448.1:0-4111 GCA_964509395.1 uncultured bacterium | reverse complement strand
GGCGGACACCCCGGCCGCGGCGCGCGCCGTCGCCGAGCGGCTCGGCGGGCGGGTGGTGGTGAAGGCGCAGGTCCACGCCGGCGGCCGGGGCAAGGCGGGCGGCATCAAGCTCGCCGCCTCCCCGCCGGAGGCCGAGGCCGCCGCGCGGCAGATTCTCAAGATGCGCCTTCGGACGCCCCAGACCCCGCCCGAGGGGATCGTCGTCCAGAAGGTCCTCGTCGAGGAGGCGTTCCCCGTCGCCCGCGAGCTCTACCTCGCCGTGACCATCGACCGGGAGGCCGGGGCACCCGTCGTGGTGGCCTCGGAGGCGGGCGGGATGGAGATCGAAGAGGTCGCGGCGCGCTCGCCCGAGAAGATCCTCCGGGCGCCGGCCGACCCGGCGCTGGGGCTCCTCCCCTTCCAGGTCCGGCGCCTGACCTTCGGCCTCCGGCTCGACGGCGACCTCGGCCGGGCGGGCGCGGCGGCCATCGGTGGGCTCTACATGACCTTCATCGCGCGGGACTGCGCCCTCGCCGAGATCAACCCGCTCGTCGTGACGGCCGACGGCCGGCTCCTGGCGCTCGACGCGAAGCTCACCTTCGACGACAACGCCCTCTTCCGCCACCCCGAGGTGAAGAGCCTCCGCGACACGAACGAGGAGACCCCGCTCGAGGTCGAGGCCTCCAAGTTCGGCCTGAGCTACATCAAGCTCGACGGCAACGTGGGCTGCATGGTCAACGGCGCGGGCCTCGCCATGGCGACGATGGACATCATCAAGCACGCCGGCGGCGCGCCGGCCAACTTCCTCGACGTGGGCGGGGGCGCCAACGCGACGCAGATCGAGCACGCCTTCCGGATTCTCCTCTCCGATCCCAACGTCCGCGCGGTCCTGATCAACATCTTCGGCGGCATCCTCCGCTGCGACGTGCTCGCCGACGGCATCATCCGGGCGGCGCGGACCCTCGGGATCAAGGTGCCGGTGGTGATCCGCATGGAGGGGACCAACGTCGAGGAGGGCCGGCGGATGCTCCGGGAGTCCGGGCTCGACTTCACGACGGCGGACGGCATGCGGGACGCCGCCGAGAAAGTGGTTCGACCGGCGCCGACCGGGCGCGGCGGGAAGGCGCGATGAGCATCCTGGTCGGACGGCAGACGCGCCTCCTGGTCCAGGGGATCACCGGGCGGGAGGGCTCCTTCCACGCCCAGCGCTGCCGGGAGTACGGGACCCGGGTCGTCGCGGGCGTCACGCCGGGCAAGGGCGGGACCACCTACGAGGGCGTCCCGGTCTTCGACACCGTCGAGGCCGCCGTCCGCCAGGAAGGGGCGAACACCTCGCTCATCTTCGTCCCTCCGATCGCGGCCGCGGACGCGATCATGGAGGCGGCCGACGCCGGCGTGGAGCTGATCGTCTGCATCACCGAAGGGATCCCGACCCTCGACATGGCGCGGGCTCGGGCGTTCCTCGCCGACCGGCGGTCGCGGCTCATCGGGCCGAACTGCCCGGGGCTCATCACCCCGGGGCAGGCGAAGGTCGGGATCATGCCGGGCCACATCCACCAGCCCGGGCCCGTGGGCGTCGTCTCGCGCAGCGGGACCCTGACCTACGAGGCGGTCCACCAGCTCACGCAGCTCGGCATCGGCCAGTCCACCTGCGTCGGCATCGGCGGCGACCCCATCATCGGCATGGCCTTCGTGGACGTGCTGCGGCTCTTCCGCGAGGATCCCGAGACCGCCTGCGGCGTGCTGGTCGGAGAGATCGGCGGGACCGGCGAGGAGGCGGCCGCCGCGTCGATCGCGGACGGGTTCGGGAAGCCGGTCGTGGCGTTCGTCTGCGGCCAGACGGCGCCGCCGGGCCGGCGCATGGGGCATGCGGGGGCGATCATCGCCGGCGGGAAGGGGACGGCCGCCGAGAAGATGGAGGCCCTGAGCCGGGCGGGGGCGCGCGTGGTGAAGAGCCCGGCGGAGATCGGCGACACCGTCGCCCAGGTCCTCCAGGGGTAGCAGGCGACGCGGGCCGGGAGCGCATGGCGGTCGAGCGCACGCTGGTCATCGTCAAGCCTGACGCCGTGCGGAAGGGCGTGGCGGGCCGGATCATCGGCCGCTTCGAGGCGGCCGGATTCCGGATCCTGGCCATGCGGATGGTCCACCTCACGCTGCCGCAGGCCGAGGGCTTCTACGCGGTCCACCGGGCGCGCCCGTTCTTCGCGAGCCTCACCAAGTTCATGAGTGAGGGACCGTGCATCCCGATGGTGCTGGAGGGCGAGGACGCCATCGTGCGCGTCCGCGACCTCATGGGCGCCACGAATCCCGCTCAGGCCGCCCCCGGCACCATCCGGAACGAGCTCGCGGAGTCGATCGAGGCCAACGCGGTCCACGGCTCCGACTCGCTCGAGGCTGCCGCCTTCGAGATCCCGTACTTCTTTCCCGGGGTGGGGTAGGGCCGTGATGCGGCGCGGGCTGATCGCCCTCGGCCTCCTCATCGCCGCCCTCGGCAGCGCGACGGGCGCCGGCGCGGCCGAGCTCCGGAAGGTGAAGGTCGGCGGCCTCAAGCTCACCTCGTCGGCGTCCGTCTTCGTCGGGGTGGAGAAGGGCTTCTTCCGCGACGCCGGGATCGAGCCGGAGCTCGTCTACTTCCAGGCGGCCCAGCCGGTCGCCGTCGCGATCGCGTCCGGCGACATCGACGTCGGGGCGACGGGCCTCACCGCGGGGCTCTTCAACATCGTCGCCGGCGGCGAGAAGCTCTGGGTCGTCGCCGACAAGGGGCGGGAGTGGGCCGGCTACCCGTTGACCGCGCTGGTGGTCCAGAAGGACGGGCCCATCCAGTCGGTGAAGGACCTCCGCGGGAAGAAGGTGGGCATCACGCAGATCGGCTCGACGTTCCACTACATGCTCGGGAACCTGGTCGAGCAGGAGGGCCTGGCCCTCGCGGACGTCGACCCCGCGCCGCTCCGGACGCTCGGCGCGATGGCCGAGGCGCTCCAGGCCAAGCGCGTGGACGCCATCCTGATCCCGCAGCCCTTCGCCGGGACGGCCGTAGAGCAGGGGTTCGGCCGGATCCTCTTCTGGGTCGGCGACCGGCTCCCCTACCAGGTCGCGGCGATCTTCTACTCCGGCCGGTTCGCCCTGGACCGCGAGCGCGCGGCCGCCTTCATGAAGGCGTACGTCCGGGCCTCCCACTACTACTTCGACGCCGTCCTCGCGCGGAAGGACGGGAAGCCCGTGCGGGGCCCCCAGTACGACGAGGTCGTGGCGATCACGGCCCGGTACACGGGAGCGAGCCCGGAGATCATCCGCGTGGGCTTTCCCTACCAGGACCGGGACGGGCGGCTCGACGTCCAGGACGTCGCCAGGCAGCTCGCCTGGTACCACCGGATGGGGATGATCACGCGGAGCCTCGCGCCGCGCGACCTCGTCGACGCCTCGTTCCTCGAGGAGGCGCTCCGGGCGCTCCCCCGGTGAGCCGGCGGCACCCTCCGTCTCCCGACCTTTCGCCCTGCCCGGTCCTCCCAGCGCGGGCGAGGGAGGATGAGCCCGGACCGCTCGTGAGGGCACGCGTAAGCGGGGAGAGGCCGCGCGGGTGGCGCGGCGGACGGGGCGCCCCACGGCGCGGAGCGCACCGCGACACGCCGCCGGAGTTCGCTTGCCTGGGCCCGCGCGTTGCCGAGCTCGCGCCCGTGCGGGAGCGAGCACCGTGGGGCGGTTCGCCGCGACAGGCCCCGCGCGGCCTCAAGCACGGACCGCCTGATCGCGAATGATGCGCGCTCCGGCGAGCCTCTTCGGCAAGGTCCTCGTCGCCAATCGCGGCGAGATCGCGGTCCGCGTGATCCGCGCCTGCCGCGAGGCCGGCATCCGCACGGTGGCCGTCTTCTCCGAGGCCGACCGCGACGCCCTCCACGTCCGGATCGCGGACGAGGCCTACCCCATCGGGCCCCCGCCCGCGACCCAGAGCTACCTCCTGATCGACCGGCTCGTCGAGGTCGCGCGGCGGAGCGGCGCCGAGGCCGTCCACCCCGGGTACGGCTTCCTCGCCGAGAACGCGCGCTTCGCGGAGGCGTGCCGGGCCGCGGGCCTCACGTTCATCGGCCCGCCGCCCGAGGCCATCAGGGCGATGGGGGACAAGACGGCGGCCCGC
>CAZDYT010000447.1:0-4116 GCA_964509395.1 uncultured bacterium | reverse complement strand
GGCCTCCAGCGGCGGACGCTGACGCAGCGCTATCCCGGCGTGATGCACGCGCTGATGTTCTGGGGCTTCTGCGCGCTCTTCCTCGGGACGGTCCTCGCGACGATCGACTACGACATCACGCTCCCGCTCGGGTTCAAGCTCCTTCGTGGCCCCTTCTACCTCGCGTACGAGCTGAGCCTCGACCTCTTCGGGCTCTTCTTCGTCGTCGGCCTCGGTCTCGCGCTCTTGCGGCGATTCGGCCGCCGGCCGAAACAGCTCGACGCGACGCCCCACTTCGCGGTCATCCTGGCGCTCCTGTTCGTCATCAACGTGACCGGCTTCATCCTCGAGGCGTGCCGGCTCGCGGTGGTCCGGCCCTGGTGGGGGCCGTGGTCGCCGGTGGGATGGGCGCTCGGGCAGGGGTTCCTGGCGCTCGGCATGACGGAGCCGGCGCTCCGCGGGCTTCATCTCGCGACGTGGCTCTTCCACTTCGCCATCGCGTTCGCCTTCATCGCGGTCATCCCGTACTCGTACTTCATCCACCTCGTCACGACGCCGCTCAACATCTTCTTCGCGAAGCTCCGGCCGCCGGGTGAGCTCCAGCCGATCGCGAACATCGAGGAGGCCGAGTCGCTCGGCGTCTCGAAGCTCGAGGAGTTCTCGTGGAAGCGGCGGCTCGACTTCGACGCGTGCACGATGTGCGGGCGGTGCCAGGCCGCCTGCCCCGCCTACCTCGCCGGCACGCCGCTCAACCCGAAGCAGATCATCCTGAAGCTCCGCGGGCTCATGCACGAACCGAACGGTCGCGCGATCCACGGCGAGACGATCACGGCCGCCGAGCTGTGGGCGTGCACCACGTGCAACGCGTGTGTCGAGGCCTGCCCCGCATTCATCGACATCCTGGACACGATCGTCGACCTCCGGCGCTACCTCTCGCTTTCCGAGGGCGCGCTCCCGCCCACGGCCGGGACGAGCCTCCAGAACATGCAGCGGGCCGGGAACCCGTGGGGGTTGTCGCCCGGGGACCGGCTCGCCTGGGCCGAGGGGCTCGACGTGCCCCGGCTCCAGGAGGGGCAGGAGGTGGAGTACCTCTACTGGGTCGGCTGCTCCGCGTCCTACGACCGCCGGAACCAGAACATCGCCCGATCGGTCGTCAGGATCCTGAACGCCGCCGGGATCTCCTTCGCGGTCCTGCCGGGGGAGAAGTGCAACGGCGACGCGGCCCGGCGCCTCGGCGAGGAGTATGCCTACCAGACCCTGGCTGCGGAGAACATCGAGAACCTGAAGCGATACCGGTTCCGGAAGGTCATCACGGCGTGCCCGCACTGCTTCAACACGCTCGGTCACGAGTACAAGCAGTTCGGCGGCGACTTCGAGGTCGTGCACCACTCGGTCCTGATCGCCGAGCTGGTCAGGCAGGGCCGGCTCCGGCTCACCCGGCCGCGCGAGGAGTTGATCACCTACCACGACTCCTGCTATCTCGGCCGCTTCAACGGGATCTTCGACCCCCCGCGCGAGAGCCTGCGCGCGATTCCCGGCCTCCGGCTCGTCGAGATGCCGCGGAGCCGGACCAAGGGGCTCTGCTGCGGCGGCGGGGGCGGCCACATGTGGATGGAGGTGCGGGGGGAGAGGCGCATCAACGAAATTCGCGTCGAGGAAGTGCTCGGGACGAACGCGAGCACGGTCGGGACCGCGTGCCCGTTCTGCATGGCGATGATGGACCTCGGGCGGAAGGTGAAGGGCGTGGAGGAGACGCTCCAGGTGAAGGACATCTCGGAGCTCGTCGCGGACGCGCTCGAGTGAGCCCCCTGCGCCGGCTCCCCTCCGCGATGATCCTGCTGCTGGCTGCCGCGTCGGTCGCGCCCCCCGCCGAGGCCGAGCTGGGCGCGGACGGCGCGAAGGCGTACGACATGGCGCGCGCGGCGGACGACGCCGCCGTGGCGGCGCACGACGAAGGCACGGCGTTCCTCAAGCAGCTCCGGGCTCTCGACGCGGCGGGGCGAGAGGCCGAGCCCCTCAAGGCGCTTCTGGACGAGGCCGCCGGCGCATCGCAGGCCCTGGCGGGCTACCGGAAGCTGGCCCAGGCCAGCGCCGGGGAGGCGCTCCAGCTCCTCCTGGACCTCACGCGCGCCGCCACGCCGGACCCGATCCGGCGCGAGGTCGTCGAGCAACGCGCGCTCCTGGGCGCCCACGAGGCCGCCCTGATGGCGGCGCGCGCTCGGACGGAGGCCGAGCGGCTGCGGGCGCTCCTTGCCGAGGCGCGCGCCCTCGGCGCCGCGGGCGCGGCCGGCGCTGGCGGCGCGGCGCGCCCGGCGGGACCGCCGGCCGCGGCGGCGGCGCCCGGTCGGGAGATCGAGGTGCCGAACCTCGTCGGCGCGCGGCTCGACGCGGCCGTGCGCGATCTGGCGGCGCTCGGACTCAGGCTGGGCCCGACGACGGGCCCGCGCGACGGCTTCGTCGTGAAGCAGACCCCGACGGCCGGCGCTCGCGTCCCGCGCCAGGCCGCCGTCGGCGTCACGCTGTCGGCGACCGCGGCCGGCGTGACGAGCCCGCCCCCGCGCTGACGACGGCGTCCGCGACGCTGGAGGGCACGGCATGATCGGCATCACCGGGTTCGGTGTCCACATCCCGCACTACCGCCTCTCCGCCGAGACGCTGGGGGCCGTCTGGGGTGGGCGCGGCGGCGGCGAGCGCGCGGTCGCCAATCACGACGAGGACAGCCTCACGATGGCCGTCGAGGCGAGCCTGGCCGCGCTGGCCGGCCGCGACGGGCAGGGTCTGGACGGCGTTATGCTCGCCACGACGACGCCGCCCTATGCCGAGAAGTCCTCGGCGGCCACCCTGGCGACGGTCGTCGATGCCGGCCGAGATCTTTTCGTGGCCGACCTCGGCGGGAGCCTCCGCGCCGGTACCACGGGCCTCCGGCTGGCCCTCGATGCCGTGCGGGCGGGCTCCGCCCGGGAGGTGCTGGTGGCCGCCGCCGACCTCCGGAGCGCGGTCCCGGGGAGCGACCTCGAGCCGTTCCTGGGTGACGGCGCCGCGGCCGTCGTGATCGGCGAGGGGGATGGCGTGCTGGCGCGCTTCGAGGGCGCCTACTCCCTGACCCAGGAATTCTCCGACGTCTGGCGAAAGGCCGACGCCCGCTTTCCGGAGCAGGGCGACCTCACGTTCGTGCGGGCCTACGGGTACGAGAAGCTGATCCCCGAGGCCGCCCAGGCGCTGCTCGCGCGGCTGGGCCTCAAGGCGCCGGACGTGGCGAAGGTCGCCTGCTACGCGCCGGACGCGCGGCTCGCGCCCGGGATCCTCCGGAGCCTCAAGTTTCCCGACGCGGCGGCCCCCGGCGTTCCGCTCCTGGCGGCGATCGGCAACACCGGGACCGCCTCCCCGCTCCTCACGCTCGCCGCGGCGCTCGAGGAAGCGCACCCGGGAGAGCGGGTGCTCGTCGTCGGGTACGGCTCAGGCGCCGACGCGCTCCTCTTCCAGGTCACCGAGCCGGTGGAGCAGTGGGACCGCCGCCGCGGGGTCCGAGCCCAGCTCCGTGCCGGCCGCCCGCTCGTCCACTACGGGAAGTTCCTCCGGTTCCGGCGGCTGGTGGAGACCGAGATCATCAAGGCCTTCACGAGTCTCCCCGTCATCCAGCGCGAGGAGCGTCAGGACCTGCGCCTCTACGGCCAGAAGTGCGCGGCGTGCGGGGCCGTCCAGTACCCGCGCCGGCACCTCTGCTGGCAGTGCTCGGGGAAGGAGCTCCGCGAATACCGGCTGTCGCGGCGCGGGCAGGTCTTCACGTTCACCAAGGACCACCTCGTCCCTTCGCCCGATCCGCCCACGGTGATGGTGGCGGCCGACCTCGAGGGTGGCGGGCGCTTCTACACGCAGATGACCGACTGCGATCCGGCGACCGTGACCTTCGACATGCCCGTCGAGTTGACCTTCCGCCGCTTCCACGAAGGCGGCGAGCTCGTCAACTACTTCTGGAAGTTTCGCCCAGGCCTCTGAGCGGGAAGAAAAGCTTTATCTATCGCAATGTTATATCTTTGGCCCCGGCCGCCGGTTGCGCCTGGGTTGCGTCCGGTTCCCCCTGGGGCATCCACCGGGCGTAGACCCGGAACAGGACGGCGGCGCTCCGCCAGCCCCCCT
>CAZDYT010000446.1:0-4118 GCA_964509395.1 uncultured bacterium | reverse complement strand
CGGCGCGGAGCGCACCGCGACACGCCGCGGGAGGTCCCTTGCCCGGTCACGCGCGCCGCAGACCTCACGCCCGTGCGGGAGCGAGCACCGTGGGGCTGTTCGCCGCGGCAGACCCCGCGCGGCCATCGACCCCAGCCCCGCTCAGCTCGCTTGCTCCCGAATAATGCGAGCTAGCTTAACTAAGCAGCTCCTCGTGCACGGCCACCTCGATGGCCTGCCGCACGTGCTCGTGAATCAGCTCCCCCAGGGTGCCGGGCCCACTCTCACGCACCCGCTCCTGCTTCCTGGTATGCTTGTCCATGGCGCGTTCCCCCGGTGGCCGCCCTTGCAGGCGGCCGGTTCGTGGGTGACCACCCTACCGGAAGAATGCGCCATTTCCCTTTTGCCACAAAATCCGGGACACTACCAGGGAAGGAGCCCGGGGTCCTCTATGTTCGAAAGGATGTTGCGGTTCCCCGCAAGCAGGCGTAGCCGAAGGAGAGCATCACGAGTTAGCCGTGCATCCCGCTGGAGGGTGGTCGCCAGCATTGCCTGCGTGGCTGTGCGGCTGGTTGTCTCGGGGTGAGGCTCGGGAGTGTCAACTCTGATCACAACTCTCAGCGCCTGTACAGGGTTCGCCGTCTTCTTCCTCTACGCGGGTCTGTTCGAGTACGCCTTTCATCGGTGGGTCTTGCATCATCGGTGGCGGCTCATTCCGCATCCCTATCAGGTACACACGTTCCTCCATCATCGGGTCTTTCGGGGAGATGCGGCCGACCAGGTCCGACGGGAGGAAGATCGGGACCCCATTCTGTTCGAGTGGTGGCAGGGGCCGTTGCTCCTGGCGGTCCACGTGCCCCTCGTGTGGGGGGCGCAGGTTGTGAGTGGGTTCCCGCTCTTTTTGGGCGGCATGACAGCCCTCGCTGCCTATTACGGCTTCTACGAATACCTGCACTGGTGCATGCATACCCCCGTCGGCCGGTGGATCGAGCGGACCCGCGTGTTTCGGTCTCTGGACGCTCGCCACCGACTCCACCATCAGCTCTGGCGCATGAACTTCAACGTGGTGCTCCCCATTGGGGACCTCCTGTTCGGAACATTTCGACCTGGGATCCGCCTGCACACTCCCTCCGGCTAGAGGAGTTCCTGAAGCATGAGCGATGGACGCGTGACAGATCGTATCGCGCTGTGGGTGATTGGCTTGGTCTCGTCCCTGGTTGTCGTGGCCGTGGCGTTTCTGCTGTTGGGCCGCCGGCCGCCGATGGGCACTGTGCCCGACGTCTCGAGCTTACCAGTCCTCAATGCCCTCCTCAATGCGACCAGTGCCATGCTGCTCTTGGTCGGTTACCTCTTCATTCGGCAGAGGAAGGCGATGGCTCATAAGAGCTGTATGTTGACGGCCTTTGGCGTCTCCTCGCTCTTTCTGGTCTCGTACGTCATCTACCACTACCACGCCGGCTCGAAGCCTTTCGCGGGACAGGGATGGATCCGAGGGGTTTATTACCCCCTGCTCATCTCGCACCTCACCCTCGCCACGCTGATTATTCCCTTTGCGCTGACGACGATCTATCGGGCCTGGCGAGGGCAGTTTGCCCGGCACATGCGAATCGCTCGGTGGACGCTGCCGTTGTGGTTGTACGTGTCGGTTACCGGAGTCATTGTTTACTGGATGCTGTATCATCTCGTGCCGCAGCCGTGACGCCGAGCGAATTTATCCAGGAGCTCCGAGAGGAGGTCGCCACCCATCCGGCCGTGACCCACCCCTTTTTAACGGGAATGCGCGGCAAGCAACGGTCGCGTACCCGCGTGCCCCCTCCCGTCATTTCCGGCCGCACGAAGAGACATCCTCCACCACCCCGACCTGGGGGCGCCTGCTCTCCGCCGATGGGCGAACGTGAGGTTCGGACTACGCTCGGCCCTTCTGGGCACCGCTCATTCGCGCACAGTCGGGACAGCAGCACAGGTGCCCATCCGCCTCGACACCATGGCCGATGATCTTGCAGCCGCAGCGCTCGCATAGCGGCGCGTGCAACGCCCGACCTGGCGAGTGACCGCTTCGAGTGGCGAAGGGGCGTCAGGAGGGCCACCCGCTTGTCAACGGTGCACGCCTCGACGTAAGGTGGGTGCGGGCCCGACGCCTCCGCGCTGGGCGATGCATTCCAGAGGGGTCGGTCTGTGAGGAGGCACGCATGGATACTTCATCCGCCCCCACCGTGACGCTGTCGAATGGATGTCTTCGTGTCGAGCACTGGGAGACGACGGCGCCGGACGTGGTCCGTTATTTCGAGCACCGCGCCCGGTGAGGCGCTGCCCGGTGTGCTCGAGCAAGTGCTTAAGGCGGGTGTGTCCGCGATTCAGGCGGTGGGGGTGTCGATCAACGTCGACTACGTGGACAAGGAATTCCAACGGCTAGTGGGGCGGATCGAGTCGTCGCTGAAGACCGGCGAGGACGTAATGGCGGACGTACTTGAAGCGGTGTTTGCTGAGGACAGCGGTAGTCTGGCTCGTGCCTTGAAGACGTACTTGGGAGAAGACGGACGACTCTCGGAGCTCTTCGACCCAGCCCGGCGGGATAGCGCGATTGGAAAGATTGCCGAGCTACTGAACGCGCACTTCGGTGGCGAAGGGTCGAAGCTTTACCAGTTGCTGGACCTGGCAAACACCAGCAGCCCACTCCACAAGTGGAAGACGGAGCTGCACGGGGAATTTCAAGACATCCGGGCCCTGATCGAGAAGTACCGGACCGAGATGGCGCAGCAGCTCGCCGGGGAGAAGGCCCGGGCAGAGGAACGGGAGAAAGGGGCCCTCGAGGGGCGAGCCTACGAGGCGCTCGTGTTCGCTGCAGTCAACGAGGTGGCCGACGTTTTCGGCGACGTGCCCGAGCCAACCGGCGATCAGCCGGGGCTTGGCGGGAGCAAGGTCGGCGACGTGGTGGCCACGCTCAACGCCCGGGATACCCGAGGCGTGCCGCTGCGGATGGTGTTCGAGGCCAAGGACAAGGCGATCGGGTTGACGCCGATCCGTCGGGAGCTCGAGGAAGCCCGGACGAACCGCAATGCGGCGGTGGCGGTGGCCGTCTACAGCCAGACGGAGTATATGCCGCCGGGCACGGCGCCATTCCGGGACCTGAGCGAAGAGGAGCTGCTGTGTCTGTATGACAAGAACCTGGGGGATCCCATGACCCTCCAACTCGCGTACCGGGTCGCCCGTCTGTGGGCGCTGGCGGGTCTCCGGCGGCAGGAGGTTGAGCTCGACGCGACGGGCGTCCGTGAAGATCTGGACGCCGCGCGCGTGCAGCTGAAGGCCATCGCGTCCATGAAGAGTCAGCTTACCAAGGTGAGGTCGGCGGTCAGCGAGGGTGCCGATCAGCTCGAGCGAGAGCTTGATAGACTACGCGAAGAGTTGAGCAAGGTGTTCGAACGAATCGAAGGCCGTCTTCGCTTTGTCGCCACACGACCCGAATCAACGGCAAGTGCGCCGTGAGGTTGCCCAAGAGGGAGCCTCTAAGCCGGGTTCTGGGACCCTCCCGACGACTGGACGGTGGATCGTGACCAGGGGTCACTTGCGCTCGACCGGTCCTGGGCGCCGGGTGCTGGCAGTGGTAGGGTCTCCTCATCCGTTGGAACAGGGGCGTCGGATGATCCGTCAAGTTCGGCACCCCTCAGCTCCACCATTTGAATCTGCGGGGTTACGGCTCAGGCGGCCCCGCGGATTGCTTTTTTCGGCGCTCCGATTCAGCGCACGCGCCACCATGGGCCGCGAGGACGTCGGGGGCCAACCACTCGAGCGTCGTGCCGGTGGGGAGCAGCAGACCGGCCCGGACGGCCGCGAGACTTGGAGGCGCGCATGCCAACGAGCCCGTACAACATGGCGCTGGCGCAGTACGAGCGGGCGGCGAACCAGCTCTCCCTGACGCGGGGGATTGAGGCGCTTCTGCGGGTCCCCGAGCGCGAGCTGACGGTGAACTTCCCGGTCCGGATGGACGACGGCAGCGTCCGGATCTTCACCGGCCATCGTGTCCACCACTCCACGGCGCGGGGGCCGGGCAAGGGCGGGATCCGCTATCACCCGGACGTCACCCTGGACGAGGTCCGGGCTCTCGCGATGTGGATGACCTGGAAGTGTGCCGTGATGAACCT
>CAZDYT010000445.1:0-4124 GCA_964509395.1 uncultured bacterium | reverse complement strand
GTTTGAAAGAGCTCCGTCGGCGTGCCTGCTTCGAGCGTGGCGCCGAGCCGGATCCAGAGCGGCCGGCCGGCCGGAGTGAGCCGCAGGGCCCGTCCGACGAGAACCGCGCCCACGGCGAGCAACGTGAGCTCGGAGGCGAGCGTGGCCGCCGCGGCCCCCACGGCCCCCCAGCGAGGAATGGCCCAGAGGTTGCCGGCGGCGTTCACCACGAGCCCGGCGGTCAGGGCCCCCAGCCATAGGCGCTCGTATCCCCGAGCCTGGAGGGCGACGGCGAGCGGCGCGTAGAGCCAGTTCGCCGCGACGGACCAGATGAGGAGTGTCAGGACCGGCGCGGCCGCCGCGAAGTCGGCGCCGTACGCGGCTTGGAGCAGCGGGCCGGCCAGGCCGCTCAGGGTCAGCGCGAGGGCCGGCCCCGCGGTCGCGAGGCCTCGCGTGACCCGCTCGAAGCTGGCCGGCACCGGTTGTTCCGGCGCCCGCGCCATGGCCGGGAACAGCGTCCCCGCCGCGGTGGCGCCGAAGTGGACGGCGATGTTGACCGGCTTGTACGCCGCACTGTAGAGCCCGATGGCCGCGGTGGAGGCCATCTGCCCCAGGAGCAGGATGTCCACCCGGGTGTAGAGACCCTGCACGGCGGCCACGCCGCCGAACGGGGCTGACCGGCGGAAGAGGGTGCCGAGCGGAAGCGCCTGACCAGCCCGGCGGGGCAGGTACGCGCCGGCGACCCACCGCGCGACCGCCCAGGCCGCGCCGGCCGCCAGGACCTGTGCCCCCAGGAACGCCGCCACGCCGCCGCGGAGCGCGGCGGCGCCGAGCAGGCACGCGGTGCCGGCGAGGGCAGCACCCAGCTCGGCGACCGCGAGCCGGTCGTAGCGCGCTCGACCGCTCACGACGGCCAGGTAGGGCCAGCTCATGGTGCCGACGGCGAGCTGGGTCGTCGCCAGGAGGACGTAGCCGATGGGAACCGGCTGCCACGGGAGGCTGGCTGCGAAGGCGGGAACGAGCAGGAGGACACCGGCGGCGAGCAACGCCTGGGCCCGCAGCGCCGCCCGGACCACCCCGGGCCCGTCCTCCGGGTCCTGGGCGATGGTGCGGGTGACGACCGTGCTGATGCCCATGTTCGGCAGGAGGCCGAAGAGCGCGGTGAGGCCCATGGCGTAGGCATACGCCCCGAGACGATCCACGCCGAGGACGCGGGCGAGGATCACGGAGTTCCCCAGCGTCAGGACGTACCCCGCCGCTCGGCCGAGCAGGAGGAGCGCGGTGACGCGGCCCAGGGCGATCTGGCTCATCACGGCCTCGCGCGCCCATCCGGTGAGGGCGCCCGCCGGGTCAGGGCGACCGCCACGGCACGGACCCCGGGTGGGAGGCCACGGCCGGCCTCCCGGCGGCTTCCGGTACGGCCGGAGTGACCCCGAGCTGGGGAACCATGATGACCATCCCGGCCAGGAACCAGAAGGGCTCCATGATCCGGACGATGATGAACGTGTTCGCGCCGATCGAGTGGGTCACGAGCGCGACGAAGCCGGCCAGGAGGCCGAGGGCGACCCCCCGGAAGAGGGGATCGCCGGTTTGCCTCAGGACCTGGCGGGCCTGGCGGAACAGACTCACCTGAAGCCACAGGAACGCGAGGAGCCCGGCCGCGCCGGTTTCAGCCAGGACCCGGGGGTACTGCGCATCCACAAACCGGTACCCCGTGACCCCGAAGCCGAAGAGCGGCCGCTTCGGCCAGTCCTCGAACACGACGGTCGTCCACGATCGAATTCGCGCCGAGGTCGAGAGATCCAGCTGCACGCCCCCGATCAGGACCTGCTCCCGGTGAGGGGGTTCGTTGAACGTGTAGAGGACTCGGTCGAGGACGGGGGCGGGTATCACGAGGGGCGCCGCCACCAGGCCGATCGCGAGGCTGACCGTGATGAACCACCGCCGCTCACCCCAGAGCAACAGCGCGGCGACCATCGGGATCGGCGCGAAGTAGGCGGCCCGGGAGAGCGTGAAGAGGAGGGGCACGACGAACAGGACGGCGAGGGCGGCGAGGAGGAGCTTCATGCGGCGGGATTGGCTGGTCAGGAACAGCCCGGAGACGAGGGCCAGCATGAGAACGAGGTAGCCGCCGAAGGTGTTCGGCTCTCCGCCTTTGCCTTCGAATGGGGCGGAGACGCGGACCCCGGTGGGGATCTGGAGGATCCCGATGAGACTCACGATGACGGCGGTCGCCAGGAGCGCGATCAGGAACCGCTCGAACTGCCGGCGGTCTCTCAGGTTGTTCACGACCATGAAGTAGATGACGAAGTACTGGATGTACTTGAGGGTGAAGAGCAGGCCTCCCGCGCCCTGGACGTTCCCGGCCATCATCCCGAGCCCGGTGGCCAGGAGCGCGGCGAGCGTGTACGCCGCGATCGGGAGGTTCAGCGGGGTCCGGAAGACGAGCCCCAGCTCCTTGTAGAGGGCCGACTTCGCCAGCCAGGCCAGCCCGACGATCGCGATGAGCACATCGTCGAGGCGGAGGGTGAGGCCCCGTCCCAGGGTGGCCCCTTCGCCGATGTCCCCGACCAGCAGCTGAGGCCCGAGCAGCATGGAGAAGAGCAGCAGATACAGGGCCAGCTCGTTGCTCGCGGTCGCCACGATGAGGGTGGCGAAGACGACGCCGAGCCCGAGGGCCTCCGGCAGCGGGAGTTCGGCAAGGACGAGGCTCGCGAGGCCGGCGAGCATGGTGGCCACGAGGAGGGAGACGACCGTTGCCGTCCCAACCGGAGCTTTCATGACAAGGCCCGCTGCGTTCTTCCTGCGCGGTCGGACGATTCCGGGGTCGAGCTACCCCGGGCGGGAGCCCGCCGGATGGATCATCTCGGCCGCCTGCGCCCGGTGGGCCGAGAGGAGGGGCAGCTTGACGCGTCCCGTGCGCCACATAAAGACGCCGGCCAGGAGTGCCAGGAGCAGCAGCAACAGCACCACGAGGCCCGCGAGCTTGCCCCGGAGACTGCCTGGCGCCCACCACCACGGTCCCGGCGAACGGCCGGTCCTCGGGGACCGGGAATCGTACTGATAGCGGTAGTACGCCATCTCGGCATAGTCGGGACTCAGCTCGGCCTTCACCCCGGTCAGGCACACGCCGATGACCCGCGCCCGCGTGGCCTCCAGCAGGGTCTTTGCCCGCCTGAGGGCGGCGCGAGCCACGGTTCCCACGCGGACGACCATGAGGGTGGCGTCGACGCGCGAGCCCAGGATCGTGGCATCGGCGACCGGCAGGGTCGGGGCGGCGTCGAAGACGACGTAGTCGTACTGGTCGCGAACGGTCGCCAGGAAGCTCGTCACCGCGGCGGCGCTCAGAAACTCGGTCGGGTTGGGCGGCTGGTGGCCGCTGGGGAGGACGAAGAGGTTGTCGATGCCCGGCCGGTCGATGAGGCTCTCCAGCCCCGCGGTCCCCAGCACGAAGTCCGAGAAGCTGAGCGTCGCCTCGTCCAGGCGGGCGCTGCCGATCACCACATCGGTTAAGCCGGGCTCTTTCGGAATGCCGAACGCGTGGTGGACGAACGGCTTCCGGAGGTCGGCCTCCACCAGGAGGGTCCGTTTTCCCAGTTGGGCGAGGGCGATCGCCAGGTTGATCGCCACCGTCGTCTTCCCCTCCATGAGCGCGGAGCTGGTCACCATCAGCGTCTTGAATTCGCGCTCCAGGCTGGAGAAGATCAGGTTCGTGCGGAGCGCCAGAAAGGCCTCGACCACTCGCGACTGGGGGAGAAAGAGGCTCACCAGGAAGGCGTACTTCTCCGCCGTCTTCGGCTCGAGCGCGTCAAACTCCTTGCTCTCCTCGGCCAGCTCCGCCTTGACGTCGAGATGGGGGATGACGCCCAGGACCGGGGTGCCGAGGAGCGACTCGACTTCCTCGATGGCCCCGATCGACGTGTCCAGGGCTTCCACGACGAAGGCGAGCGCGCATCCGATCACCAGGCCGATGACGAGGCCGATGGCCGCCTTCGGGAACGCCTGGGGAGGATTGATCGGCTGACGGGAGGCGACGGCGGGCCGCACGAGGCTGACCTCGGCGACCTGCTCCTTCTCCCGGATCAGGGCCTCCTGGTGCTTCTCCTGCAGCAAGGAGAAGATCCGTTCGTTGACCTTGACCTCCC
>CAZDYT010000444.1:0-4124 GCA_964509395.1 uncultured bacterium | reverse complement strand
GCGGTGCCGCCGGCCGACCTGCCCCGCTGGTACCGCATCGCCAGCTTCGGCGTCGTGTGGTACCGGCCGGGCTTCTCGCGGATCGGGACCTTTCCCACCAAGCTCGGCGAGTATCTCGCCTGCGGGCTGCCGGTGATCGTGGCCGGCGCGACCGCGGACAGCGTCGAGCTGGTGACCCGGGAGCGGGTGGGCGTGGTCGTGCGCGACTTCTCGAGACAGGCGTACCGGGAAGCGGTGACGGAGGCCTTGGGCCTGGCCAAGGCGGGGGACCTCGCGGCCCGTTGCCGGGGCGTGGCGGAGCGGCACCTCGCCGTCACCGTCGGCGCCCAGCGGTACCGCGAGGTCTACCGGCGGCTTGGAGGGGAACGGAGTGGACCGGTGAGTCCTGCCGGTGAGGGGGCGCGGTGAGGGTTCTGGTGACGGGCGGGGCAGGGTTCCTCGGCTCGCACACCGTGGACGTGCTCCGGGAAGAGGGGCATGAGGTGGTCGTCCTCGACGACCTGGATCCCCAGGTCCACGGGGCCGTGGAGGGCTTTCCTCCCAACCTGGCCCGGCACGGGGGCGGGAGCGGGGTCCGCTTCGTGCGCGGTGACGTGCGGGACCGCGACGCCGTGCGCAGCGCGCTGGAGGGGATCGACGCCGTGCTGCACCTGGCCGGCGCCGTCGGCGTCGGCCAGTCGATGTACCAGCCCTTCCACTACTGCTCGGTCAACGTGGGCGGCACCGCCCTGCTCCTGGACGTGCTCGCCAACGAGCGGACGAGCGTGCGGAAGCTGGTGGTGGCCTCCTCCATGAGCATCTACGGCGAGGGCGCCTACCGGTGCGGTGCCTGCGGCGACGTCTACCCCACCGGGCGACGGCCCGACGACCTGGCCGCCGGGCGCTGGGAGCCACGATGCCCGCGGTGCGGCCAGCCGGTGGCGCCTGCGCCGACCCGGGAAGACAAGCCCCTGGCGGCGGCCTCCATCTACGCCGTCTCCAAGAAGTCCCAGGAGGAGCTCGTCCTCTGCTTCGGCGAGGCCTACAAGCTGCCCGTGGTGGCGCTGCGCTACTTCAACATCTACGGGCCGCGCCAGTCCCTCAGCAATCCGTATACCGGGGTGGTGGCGATCTTCCTGTCACGGCTGCTCAACCGCAAGCCGCCCATCGTCTTCGAGGACGGCGGGCAGACGCGCGACTTCATCCACGTCCGGGACATTGCCCGGGCCAACCTCCTGGCGCTGACGTCGGCGGCCGCCGACTTCCAGGCTGTCAACGTCGGCTCCGGGGTCCCCGTCTCCGTGCTCGACGTCTTCCGCGAGCTCAGCACGATCCTCGACATCCGGATCGAGCCCACCGTGCCCGGGCAGTTCCGGGCGGGGGACATCCGCCACTGCGTGGCCGATGCCACGCGGGCCCGGCAACTGCTCGGCTGGGCGCCCCGGATCCCGCTGGCCGAGGGCATGCGCGACCTGGCTCGCTGGTGCACGAGCAGCCTCCCCGAGGCGCGCGACCTGGTGGACGTGGCCTATGCGGAGCTGCAGATGAAGAAGCTGGTCCGATGAAGGCTCTCGTGTTCGTTCCGTACGGCTACGACAGCGTGCCGGGTCAGCGCTTCCGGATCGAGCAGTGGGCCCGCGTGCTCGAGCGCGGCGGCGTCCGCTTCGACTTCGTGCCCTTCCAGTCACCCCGGCTCGGCCGGATCCTCCACGCCCCCGGCCACCACGCCGCCAAGGTCCGGGAGATCCTGGTGGGCGCCGTCCGGCGCCTGCGCTTCCTGGCCCGGGTCAAGGACCAATGGGACGTGGTGTTCCTCTACCGCGAGTTGGCGCCGTTCGGCCCACCGGTGCTGGAACACTTGCTCGCCCGCCGAGGCATTCCGTTCGTCTACGACTTCGACGACGCGATCTTCCTGCCCAACGTCAGCGACGTGAACCGGACGTTCGCCGCGCTCAAGTGGGTATCGAAGACGGCCACGATCTGCCGGCTAGCCCACCACGTCACCGTTGGCAACCCCTACCTCTCTGAGTACGCCCGCCGGCACGCCCGGCAGGTCTCCGTCGTCCCCACCACCATCGACACCGAGGTCTACCCGGTCAAGCCGAGCGTCGAGGTGAAGGACACCCCGGTGATCGGGTGGAGCGGCAGCGTCAGCACCGCGAAGCACCTGCGCACCGTCGGGAACGCCCTGCGCCGCCTGGCCGAGCGGGTGAAGTTCCGGCTGAAGGTCGTGGGGGACGAGGGCGTGATGCTGCGCGGGGTGGACGTCGAGAGCAAGCGCTGGCATGCGGAGGCCGAGGTCGACGACCTCCGTGCCTTCGACATCGGGATCATGCCGCTCCCCGACGACGACTGGTCGCGGGGCAAGTGCGGCCTCAAGGCCCTCCAGTACATGGCAGTGGGGGTGCCGACAGTCGCCTCGCCGGTGGGCGTGAACCGCGAGATCATCGAGGACGGGCACAACGGGTTCCTGGCCCGCGGCGAGGACGAGTGGGTCGAGAAGCTCCTGTGGCTGTTGGGGGACGAGGCGCTGCGAGCCCGCTTCGCCAAGGAGGGACGCCGGACGGTCGAGGAGCGCTACTCGGCCCGGGTCCAGGCGCCTCGGGTTCTCGAGATCCTGGAGCGGGCCAGCGCGCGCGTCCACGTGTGACGAGGAGGGACGGAGATGGTGACCTCCGAGCCGCTCAACCGATACGTCGCCGCCCTGACGGACACCTTCCGGCGCGTCCGAGACAAGCGGGAGGCGCACTACCAGAGCTGCCGGGTGCTTTGCGACATGGCGGCCGACCCGCGGGTCATGACGGCAGTCCTTCAAGCCCATCTCGGTCGGCCCGGTACCCTGAACTGGAAGCACTACCCCGTGCTGGGCATGGAGATCGAGCACAACCCCTACTACACCCTGGTCGCCAACTGCTGGATCCCCCTGCCGGGGCGCGAGACCGATGTCTCCACCAAGACGGTTCATCACCACGGCAACATGCTGCTGACCACCGTGACCGCCTTCGGACCCGGCTACGAGCACTGGACCTTCACCCGCCCGGAAGTGGTCGACCCTGAGCAGGAGCTCTACGCGATGACGGTGATCGAGCGCGGCCCGCACCCGCGCCAGCACGTGGCCTTCGTGGACGCCTTCATCGGGCACGTCCCGCTCTACCCCGGGTCGCTCAGCATCACCCTGGCGCTCTGGAGCAACCAGTTCCCCACCACCTGGCGCGATGTGCTCAAGCGCGTGCCGATGTTCAAGGGCAGGGAGGAGACGCTTCGCCAGCTGGCGGCCCGCGTCGGGCTCACCCGGGCGCTGGACCTCAAGGTCATCCAGTACTTCGACTTCTACCCGACCACCGCCGGGTTCAAGGGCATGAAGGAGCGCGTCGAGTTCGACCTGGGGCCGAACGAGGACTACCTCTACAGCCTCTTCCACGTGCTCCAGCAGACGGGCAACGAGGCGCTCGGGCGCCTCGTGCGCGAGCGGCTCCAGGCCGACGCAGTGCAGGACCGTCCCCTCGTCAGCACGCTCCTCGCCGATCTGGAGAGCGGTTGTCGCGTCGAGGGGCGGCTGTCCGACTGCCACCTCCGCGTCCCCCACGCCACCTTCCGGGCCGCCGAGATCGAGCGGGCGCTGGCCGCGTCGCGGCCGGCCGCGCCCCGGAAGGCCTGAGCGCCGGCGTGCCTCCCAGCGGGCGTGAAGGCACTATGGCGGCCGACTCCGCTGCGCGGCGGGCGCTCAAGCGGGTCCTGCATCCGCTCGTCAACGAGTCGGTCTACCGCCTGATCCAGGCGGTCGCCAAGGCCTGGGACATCCGGAGCGGCGGCTGGTACGAGCCGGAGATCGACCTGGTCAGGCTCGGGGCCCGCCCCGGCGAGACCGCCCTCGACATCGGGGCCAACTTCGGCGTGTACTGCTACCACATGGATCGAGCCGTGGGCCCCACGGGTCGGGTGTACGCGTTCGAGCCGGTGCCCTTCACCTTCGAGACGCTCCGTAGCGTGGCCCGGCTGCTGCGGTTCCGCAACGTCGACCTCGTCGACAAGGGCTGCAGCGACCACACCGGGCGCGTGGCCTTCCGCATCCCGGTGCAGCCGTCGGGAGCGCTGTCAGCGGGTCTGGCCCACCTGGCGGCGCGCAACGACGAGCGGGCCGGCAA
>CAZDYT010000443.1:0-4130 GCA_964509395.1 uncultured bacterium | reverse complement strand
GTTGTCACGGATGATGGCGGTCGAGTTCAGCTTCACCTGCACCCCGTATCCAACCTCACCTTCGCTCGCCTCCACCGCTTGAATGTAGTTCTGCTCGATCAGCAGGTCCTGGGCGACACATCCAACGCCGTCATGGCAGCCGAAATACATGGCCGTCGCCTTCGACTGCACGATCTCGCTGCGGCGCACCGTGAGCTTGCGGACGCTCGTGTGATTGGCAACGACGGCGATACCGCCAAGCTCGGAAAAGTGACAGTCCTCGATCGTGATGTCGTGGCCTTCGTAGATGCGGATCGCATCGACGCCCGGGAGCGTCGGGCCGAACCGAAGGCCCCGGATGGTGATGTGGGACGTCAGGATGTTGAGGACGTTGTTGTCGCGGCCATGATAGACGATCCAGGGAGGATTCGCGGGATCGGCGGCTCGAATCAGAACCGGAGCTTCGGTAGTCCCGCCTCGGCGGAGGGTGCAGGATCCCGGATACTCCCCCGGCCGAAGGACGAGCTCTTCGCCTGGTGCCAGCGCGTTGGCCGCCGCGCACCAGTCGGTCCCAGGACCAACTTCCACGGCGGCGGCGATCCCCGCGCCCGCCAGGACCAGCCCCACCACCCCGAGTAGGCGGGCAAGACGCATAGCCTGGCCCGATTATGATCAAGACGCGATGAGGGTTCAACCGGTCAGGTTCCGAAGTTCCCTTACTGGATCGAGTCGCAGGGCGGGACGATCGTGGTCCACATCGGGAAGGCCAGGCCTCCGCGTCAACCCTGCAAGCGGACCGCCGTGAGCGGAGAAACTTTTGCACCTTCACTATGCAAGCCGTTTCCGCGCCCGGCATTCCGGAGGCGGGCAAAGGATCAGTTTCATCCATAGAAACCGACGCCTTAGGCGCCATCGAAGCCAGGTCCGCCAGGGACTGGGGCGGTGGCACGGTCTTCGCTGCGTTTTTCACCGGGGAAAACCGCCAGGTGAGCCCATTTCGGCGCGGGGTGGTAACTCTCACAACGGTGATCGCCCTTGTGGTATGCCCACATGCCGTCCCAGCCCTCGAGGTCGAGGCACCCGGAGGAACGCGGCAAGGCACGGGTGCAGATTACCAGGGCTCGTTGACCAACCCGCGAGAGGGCGATACCGGGGTCACATCGGAAGTCCTCCTTTTCGTGGCAGGCGCCCATCAGAGTCAGGGAGCGCTGCCCGCCTCTGTTCCAGAGGGCTCCGCAGGCAGCGCTGCCGCTTCCCAGGATACGAGCCTTCCCCGCGATAAGCCCGAGCCGCCAAAGGACGCCATTTCGGGCTACCTGCTCTACGACGTCGGCGATTTTTCCGACGATCCCGGAGCAGGGTCAGGCAGGAGGACGACAACAGTCACCACCTTGGAAACCAACCCGGGAGCCCAGGATCTGCCGCTGAAGTCCGGAGGAGTCCCTGGACTCGGAACGCTGCTTCTGCTCGGCTCCGGCTGGATCGTCACCCTCGGCGTGGCCCAGCGACTTCGGAGCCGACACCGCAGGAAACGGCGTCGGCGGTCCGACGCGGTCTTGGCGGCACCACGTCTAACCGCGCGCCGTTCCCGTGCATCATCCCTGCTTCGTCGCGTCGGATCCCCGGCGCCTTCCGGCGGCAATGTGAACGTGACACCCTGATCTTGACAGGCCGCTTCCTGTTCTGCACGGCTGTCTCCAGCCGGCCCGGGCACGAAAAATTCGCGACCTGAACCGACCGGGTTGGCAGGAAGCCTGCAGGTCCTCGTCTCGAGGTTCGAACGACGGTCGCGACGGCGTGCCCCGACCGCCCGCCGTGAGGCGACCCACTGGAGGGCGTATGAGGACCGCACGACGGACTGGTGCTGCATGGCTCGGCGTCTCGCTCGGTCTGCTAATCCTGCTAACGGGCTGTACGCAGGATCCCAACGTCAAGAAGCAGCGGTACCTGGAGCGCGGACTCCGGTACGCCGCCGAAGGGAAGCAGAACGAGGCGATCATCGAGCTCAAGAACACCCTCCAGATCGACCCGAAGTTCCTGCCGGCTCTCGAAGCTCTCGGTCGCGCTTACCGGGCAAAGGCCTGGTATCCCGACGCCCTGCGGGAACTCCGGCGCGCCGTCGAGATCCAGCCCAACTTCGTCGACGCCCGGATCGAGCTCGGGCGGGTCTATCTGGAGCTCGAAGCGTGGGACGACGCCCTGGCCCAGGGAGAGGCGGTCCGCGAGAGAGCGCCGGACAGCGCCTTCGGGCCGTACCTCCTCGGTGCTGCGCTCGTCGGCAAGGGGCAGCCGAAGGAGGCGCTAGAGCCCCTCACCAACGCCCTGGCGCGTGCCCCGACCGCGCCGGAGATCTTGACAGCCCGGGGCGAGGCGCTGGCACAGATGGGTCGCGTGGACGAAGCGGAGAAAGCCTACCGCAGCGCCTTGGCCCAGCAGCCCGATTCTACCGACGCGCGCGTGGCACTGGCGAGGCTCCTTCTCCATCAGCAGAACCGGGAGGGGGGCCTCGAGCTGCTCAGCCGGGCCAAGGCGACGGATCCGGGCAATCCAAAGGTGCGCCTCGCCCTGAGTGGAGTCCGCGCCGGTGAGGGGAGACTGGCCGATGCGATCAAGGAACTAGAGGAGCTGCCCAGTCACACGTGGTCTCCACGCGTGATCGTGGCGCTGGGCTACCTTTACGTCCGAGCGGGCCGGTTCGAGAACGCGATCACGACCCTTGGGGCTTTGGCGCGGCGCGTGCCCAAGCTCCCTGTGGCCCGATACCTGTTAGGCCATGCGTACCTGGGCGCCCAACGGCCCCAGGAGGCGATCGCCGAGTTCGACGAAACGATGAAGCTGGCTCCCGCTAACCCTCTGGCGCGCTACGGCCTGGGCGTGGCGTACCTGAGTGGCAGGCAGCCCCGCCAGGCGCTGAAGGAGCTCGAAGCCGTCGCCAACCCCATGGCGAAGATCCCCGACTACCATCTTCAGGTCGGCCGGGCGCACCTGGCGCTCGGCAAGACGGATGACGCCGCCAAGGCGGCCTGGGTCGCGCTGAAGCTCGCGCCCGACAGCCCGCACCCCTATGGGCTGCTCGGCGCCGTCTACGTGCGCGAGGGAGACCTGCACAAGGCCCAGGAGATGTATGCGAAGGCTCTGGAGGTGGACCCGAACTTCGCACCCGGCCACGTGGCGCTCGGGAGCGTCTACAACCTGGACAAGAAGCCCGAGGAGGCGCTCCAGGAGTACGAGGCCGCCCTCCGGCTGGACCCCAGGCACCACCCCGCGGTCGTCGCCAAGGTCACCACTCTGGTCAACCAGAAGCGCCTCGATGAGGCGGTCACGTTCGTGCAGACCACGCTCAAGGGGGACCCCAAAAACACCCGGCTCCTCTCGTTGCTCGGGAGCCTTCATTGGCTGAGGAACGAGCCCCGAAAGGCCGAGGCCAAGTACCGTGAGGCCCTGGCGGTGGACGAGGCTTTCGTCCCAGCCCGGTTCAATCTCGCGCGGCTCGCGCTTGCGGGCAAGAGGGACGAGGAGGCGCTTGCCCATCTCCAGCGAATCCTCCAAGCGCGCCCAGACCATCTTCCCGCGACGGTGCTCCTCGTGAGCCTCTATGACCGCCAGGCTCGGTACGACCGGGCGATCGCGGCGCTCGAGGCGGCAATCCAGGCCAACCCCCAGCTCCAGGACCTCACCCTGCTGCTCGCCGAAGTCTATTGGAAGGCCGGCCGGTACGATGACGCGATCGCGAAGATCACGCCGCTGCTGGCGGCTTACCCCAGCCTGGTGCCGGCGCGGATGCTGCTCGGCTTGGTCCAGCTCGCCAAGCGCAACTACGGCGAGGCGATCGAGCAGTTCGAGCGGGTGACGCAACTCAACCCCAAGATCGCTCGGAATCATTACTATCTGGCCCGCGCGCTTGCCGCGCGCGGCGATGCCGCGCCGGCCGAGAAGGCCTACCGGCAAGCCCTCCAGCTCGAGCCGAACCTGAGGGAGGCCAAGATCGAGCTGGCCGCGCTCGCCGGTGAGAAGCCGGACGCGCAGGCGCAGGCGGCGCGCGTCCAGGAGCTGCGGCAGGCCCTCGAGAAGGACCCGACCAACATCCACCTCCGCTACGCCCTTGCCCAGGGGCTCCTGGCGCAACGCCAGGTGGCCGAGGCCGAGGCCGA
>CAZDYT010000442.1:0-4131 GCA_964509395.1 uncultured bacterium | reverse complement strand
GGCCTGAACGGCCGCCCAGATCCGGGCGGGCGTCAGCGGCAGGTCAATGTGTGAGATCCCCAGCGGAGCGAGTGCGTCGAGCACCGCGTTCGCGACGGCCGCGGTGGACGCGATGGTCCCGGTCTCGCCGGCGCCCTTGACGCCCATGGGGTTCACGGGGGACGGCGTCACCGTGCGGTCCGTCTCGAACGACGGAAGATCGTCCGCCTTCGGGAGCGCGTAGTCCATCAGGCTGCCCGTCAGGAGCTGACCGCTCTGGTCATAGGCCGCATACTCCCAGAGGGCCTGGCCGGCGCCGTGGGTGATCCCCCCGTGCACCATGCCGTCCACGATCATCGGGTTGATGACCCGCCCGACGTCGTCCACCGCGACATAGCGCAGGATCTTCACGCGGCCCGTCTCCGGCTCGACCTCGACCACCGCGATGTGCGTCCCGAACGGGAAGACGAAGTTCGGCGGATCCCAGAAGGAGGTCGCTTCGAGCCCGGGCTCGAGCCCCTTCGGGAGGTTGTGCGCGAGGTACGCCATGAGCGAGACGTCCTGGAACGTCTTGTTCCGTCCCGGCGAGCCCTTGACGAAGTACTTCGCGTCCGCGTACTCGACGTCCGCCTCGCTCGCCTCTAAGAGGTGCGCCGCGATCTTCTTCCCCTTCTCCTTGATCTTCTGGATCGAGGCGTAGATGGCCGCGCCACCGACCGCCGCCGAGCGGCTGCCGTACGTCCCCATCCCCATGGGGATCGCGGCGGTGTCGCCGTGGACGATCTCGACGTCCTCGAGCGGGAGCCCGAGCTCGTCCGCCGCGAGCTGCGCGAACGTCGTCTCGTGTCCCTGTCCGTGCGCGTGCGAGCCCGTGTAGACGGTCACCTTCCCCGTGGGGTGGACCCGCACGTGCGCGCTCTCCCAGAGCCCCGCCTGGGCGCCGAGAGCGCCGGCGACCTGGGACGGCGCGGGGCCGCACGCCTCGATGTACGTGGAGAACCCGATCCCGAGATAGCGCCCCTGTCTGCGTCCGGCTTCCTGCTCGGCGCGCAGCTTCTTGTAGTCCAGGATCTGGAGCGCCCGATCGAGTGCCGGTCCATAGTTCCCGCTGTCGTACTGGAAGGCCACCGGCGTCTGATACGGGAACTTCGACGCCGGGATGAAGTTCTTTCGGCGGAACTCCACCGGATCCATCCCGACGGCTCTCGCCGTCAGGTCGCACAGCCGCTCCACGACGTAGGTAGCCTCCGGACGGCCGGCCCCGCGTAACGCATCGACCGGGGTCGTGCTCGTGAAGGCGCCGACCACCTCACAGTAGATGCTGGGGATCTCGTAGAGCCCCGAGAGCAGCGTTCCGTAGAGGTAGGTCGGGATGAGCGGGGCGAACGTCGAGAGGTAAGCCCCGAGGTTCGCGTTGGTCCGGACGCGCAACCCGACGATCTTGCCGTCCTTGTCCACGGCCATCTCGGCCTCGGTGATGTGGTCCCGCCCGTGGGCGTCGGTCAGGTACGACTCCCGCCGCTCCGCCGTCCACTTCACCGGCCGCCCGATGGCCTTGGACGCCCAGGAGACCGTGACTTCCTCGGGGTAGAGGAAGATCTTCGAGCCGAACCCGCCGCCCACGTCCGGCGCGATCACGCGCACCTTGTGCTCGGGCATGCCGAGGACGAAGGCCGCCATCAGGAGGCGATGGACGTGCGGGTTCTGGGACGTGATCCAGACGGTGAGGTCGCCGGTCACCTGGTTGTACGAGGCGAGCGAGGCGCGCGGCTCGATGGCGTTCGGGATCAGGCGCTGGTTGACGAGCCGCTGCTTCACGACCCGCGCCGCCGACCGGATCGCCGCGTCGGTCTTCTCCTTGTCGCCGATGGCCCACGTGAAGGCGACGTTGTTGGGCGCGTTCTCGTGGAGCTGTGGCGCCCCCTTGGCGACTGCCTTCTCGCCGTCGGTGACGGCGGGCAGCGTTTCATAGTCGGCGGTCACCGCGTCCGCCCCGTCCTTCGCCGCGTAAGGGGTCTCGCCGATCACGACCGCCACGGCGTGGCCGACGAAGTGGACCTTGCTCGTCGCGATCGCCCGGTACTCCGGGATCTTGATGTCCGGCAGGAGCCACCCGCAGGGGAGCGGATTCACCCCGCCGTCCGCGAGGTCCTTCCCCGTGAACGCGGCCACGACGCCGGGCACCTGCTTCGCCCGCGAGACATCGACGCGGCGGATGCGCGCGTGCGCGTGAGGGCTCCGCACGAACACGGCGTACGTCTGGCCGGGCAGTTTCACGTCGTCGGTGAAGAGTCCCTTGCCCGTGATGAGGCGCGGGTCCTCCCGACGCTTGATGCTCGAGCCGAAGAGCTTCGCCTGTGCCATGGCCGTCCCCCTACTTCATCTTCTCGGCCGCGTACTGGATCGCGCGGACGATGTTGTGGTAGCCGGTGCACCGGCAGAGGTTCCCCTCGAGGGCGTGCCGGATCTCCGCCTCGGTGGGGCTCTTGTGGCGCTGGAGGATCTGGTGGGCTGCCATGATCATGCCGGGCGTGCAGAACCCGCACTGCAGGCCGTGCTTCTCCCAAAAGCCCTCCTGCAGCGGGTGGAGCTTGCCGTCCTTCGCAAGCCCCTCGATGGTGAGGATCTCCGCGCCGTCCGCCTGAACGGCGAACATCGTGCACGCTTTGGCGGAGGCACCGTTGACAAGGATCGTGCAGGCGCCGCACTGGCTCGTATCGCACCCGACGTGCGTTCCCGTGAGGTTGAGGACGTCACGCAGGTAGTGGACAAGAAGCAGTCGCGGCTCCACGTCCGACGTGTGCGCGGTACCGTTGACCTTCACCTGGATCTTCACCGCTGACCCCCCTTGTGTAAGCCTCCGCGGGAGGCTCCGCCGATCTCGCTACGCGGTGGCCTTATTGATCTCGACCTCCAGGGCCGAGAAGAACTGCTCGATCAGCATGCGGGTGGCCGCGCCCAGGAGGCGCTGGCCGACGGCGGCGATGAGGCCCCCGACCTGGGCTTCGGCGCGGATGCTCACCAGCGTGCCGCCGTCCTGTTCCGCGAGGGTGAGCCGGCCCTCTCCCTTGACGAATCCCGGACGGCCGCTCCCCTCGACCCGGAGCGTGTACCCCTCCGGCGGGTTCTTGTCCGTGATGGCGAGCTTCCCCTCGTAGATCCCCTTCACCGCCGCGACGCCCACCGAGAGCGTGGCCTCGAACTCGTCCGGGCCGACGGGATCGAGCCGCTCGCAGCCGGGGGTGGCTCGAGCGAGCACGGCCGGGTCGGTGAAGGCCGCCCAGACGCGGTCACGCGGCGCATTGAAGTGGTGAGACCCTTCCAGAATCATGGAGGAAACGCGGGCAGCGCTACCCTACCTCCGGGCGCCAGCACTGTCAAGGCGCAACCTGGGAGGGGGCTCTGCCCCCCTCCGACGGCCCTCCCGGCCGCGGCTACGGTCCCGTTCCGCCCGGCCAGCGCGCCACGCCCACATGGAGGACGTGACCGACGACCTGCACCAGGGTGCCGCCGACGAAGAGCCCCCATCCGAGGGCCGCTGCGAGGCGGGCCCTGGACGGCCAGCGCTCGCGGGGAATCTCGATCCCGTTTCCGGCCCACGACCACCAGACGGCGACCAGCAGCAGGACTAACCCGCCCGCGAGGACGGCGGCCAACCCGGCGTTCACCACCAGCATCGCAGGAACGCTCACGATCCTCTCCTCTCCGTTGTCAGTCCGACCCCAGAGTTCCCGAGGCGCCCAGGACTCGGAGCCCCTCGGCGCGCACCTGCTCCAGGACCTCGCGAACCGGGAGCCCGCGCTCGCGCGCGATCCGCCGCACCTCCTCGAACTCGGGCGTGACCGTGATGGCTCGCCCACCCAGGCGCGACAGCTTGAACGTCACCGGCCCGAACGAGGTCTCGACGCGCACCAGTTCACGCGGCAGGCGCGCCCGCTGGAACTCGTGCCACCGGACCCCGATCGTCGTCGTCTCCCGGAAGAGGAGGCTCGCGAGCTCGGCGACGCGGTCCGGCGCGGCCCAGGCCGTCAGGACAATGCCGGGCCGGCTCCGCTTCATGATGACCGGCGTCAGGTAGACGTCGAGCGCCCCGGCCTCGAGGAGCCGCTCCATCAAGGGCTCGTAGAGCTGGGGCGACATGTCGTCGATCGT
>CAZDYT010000441.1:0-4145 GCA_964509395.1 uncultured bacterium | reverse complement strand
CGAGCCATAGAGTGGCCCGCCGGGGGTCGGCTTTGGGGCGGCCTCCCTCGCCGCGCACTGCAGCGCGGTACGCTGTCGTTTTGGCGCCTGAGCGCCACGGAGGGCCCTGACCATGGATGAGCGAGAGCTGCGCGAGTGGATCAACCGGGTCAGGGACGGGTCGATCAGCCGCCGCCAATTCACGCGGATGATGCTGGGGCTCGGCCTGACCGCCCCCATGGCCGGCCAGATGCTGGCGTCCGCCGGCGTCGCCCAGGCCCAGACCAAGCCCGCCTTCACGCCGACGAAGCGCGGCGGGGGCGGCGAGCTCCGGGTCCTCTGGTGGCAGGCCGCGACGATCCTGAACCCGCACCTCGCCGTCGGCGTGAAGGACAACGACGGCTCCCGCATCTTCTCCGAGCCGCTGGCGGCCTTCGACCCGGACGGCAACCTGGTGCCGGTCCTCGCGGCCGAGGTGCCGAGCCTCCAGAACGGGCTCCTCGCCAAGGACGGCCGGTCCGTCACCTGGCGGCTCAAGAAGGGCGTCACCTGGCACGACGGGAAGCCCTTCACCGCGGACGACGTCGTCTTCACCTGGGAGTTCGCCGCCGACCTGGCGACGGCGGCGACCACCGCGGGCCAGTACAAGCTCGTCGCCCGGGTCGACAAGCTCGACAGCCACACGGTGAAGGTCGTTTTCGCCGCGCCCGAGCCGTTCTGGCCGATCGTCTTCTGCGGGTCCTCCGGGTCGATCATCGCGAAGCACGTGTTCGAGCCCTTCAAGGGGGCGAAATCCCGCGAGGCGCCCGCGAACCTCAAGCCGGTCGGGACCGGCCCCTACCGCTACGTGGACTTCAAGCCGGGGGACATGGTCCGGGCGGAGGTCAATCCCCACTACCACGTCGCGAACTGGCCGTTCTTCGACCGCTTCGAAATGAAGGGTGGCGGCGACGCGGTCTCGGCCGCGCGGGCCGTGATCCAGACCGGCGAGTACGACTTCGCCTGGAACATGCAGGTCGAGGACGACATTCTCAGGCGCATGGAGCAGGGTGGGAAGGGGCGGGTCGACCTCGTCGACTCCGGCAACATCGAGCACATCAGCTGCAACCAGACCGACCCCTGGACCGAGGTGGACGGCGAGCGGTCGAGCATCAAGACGAAGCACCCCTTCCTGACCGATCCCGCGGTGCGGTCGGCGCTGAACGTCCTGGTGGACCGAGGGTCCATCCAGGAGCAGATGTACGGTCGGCTCGGCCAGGCGACCGCCAATTACCTGAACGCGCCGTCGCGCTTTGGGTCCAAGAACACCCGGTGGGAGTTCAACATCGACAAGGCCAACAAGATCCTGGACGAGGCAGGTTGGAAGCGGGGCTCCGACGGCATCCGCGCCAAAGACGGCAAGCGCCTCAAGCTGCTCTTCCAGACCTCCATCAACGCTCCGCGCCAGAAGACGCAGGCGATCATCAAGCAGGCCTGCGCCAAGGCGGGGATCGAGATGGAGCTCAAGTCGATCGCCGCCTCGGTCTACTTCTCCTCGGACCCGGGCAATCCGGACACGCTCGCCAAGTTCCACGCGGACATCCAGATGTACAGCTGGCAGTTCAGTGTCGATCCCCAGCGCTCGATGGAGGTGTTCGCGTCCTGGGAGGTCGCGTCCAAGGCGAACAAGTGGGCCGGCCGCAACACGACGCGCTGGCGCAACGAGGAGTACGACCGGCTCTGGAAGGCCGCGGCCACCGAGCTCGATCCGGTGAAGCGGGCGAGTCTCTTCATCCAGATGAACGACCTCCTGGTCCAGAACGTCGTCGTCATCCCGCTGATCTGGCGCAAGTGGGTCTCCGCCGTCTCCAACAAGCTCGGGGGCGCCGACATCAGCGGGTGGGACTCGAGCTTCTGGAATCTGGCTCGCTGGTACAAGGAAGCCTGAGGGGGATCGGGCGCGCGGCCCGATCCCCCCGATCCCATGCACGCGTACCTCTTGCGCCGGCTGCTGACGGCCATCCCGGTCCTCCTGGGCATCAGCCTCGTCCTGTTCACCATCCTGGCCCTCGCTCCCGGGGACCCGTTCGAGGAGCTGGCGACCAACCCCAACGTGCCGCCGGAGGTGCGGATGAACCTCCGGGCCCAGTTCGGGCTGGACGACCCGGTCGCGGTCCGGTACGTCCGCTGGTTCGCCTCGATGATGAAGGGCGACTGGGGCTTTTCCTTCGTGAGCCGCGTCAACGTGGACACGCTCATCCTGCAACGGCTCCCGACGACGCTCTACGTGCTGGGCTCGGCGCAGCTCCTGGGCATCCTCATCGCCCTTCCCGTGGGCATCTACTCCGCCGTCCGGCCCTACTCCGTCTTCGACCAGATCGCGACGAGCTTCGCGTTCATCGGGTTCTCGCTCCCGACCTTCTTCACCGGCCTCCTGTTCATCCTGCTGTTCAGCATCTACCTCGACTGGCTCCCGTTCATCTACCGGGCCGACATCGCCGCGACCGGGCTCCGGTGGGCCCTGGAGCAGCTCAAGCAGGGCATCATGCCCATCACGGTGCTCGGGCTCTTCCAGGGCGCCTCGCTCACGCGCTTCGTCCGGTCCTCCGTCCTCGAGGTGGTCCGGCTGGATTACGTCAACACGGCCCGGGCCAAGGGGATCTCGGAGCGGGCCACCATCGTCAAGCACGTGGTCCGGAACGCGCTGATTCCCGTGGTGACCCTCGTCGCGCTCCAGATCCCGGGGATCTTCACGGGGGCCGTCATCACCGAGCAGATCTTCCGCGTCCCGGGGATCGGCTCCCTCCTGATCACGTCGATTCAGTCGAACGACACGCCGGTCGTGATGGGGATCACGTTCGTCTTCTCGTGCCTCGTCGTCGTCTTCAACCTGGTCGCCGACATTGTCTACGGCTGGCTCGATCCTCGGATCAGCTATCGCTGAGGCGCGCTGATGGCGCCCGACGGAACAGCCTCTGAAGCGGTGGTCAGCGGGATCAGGGTCGCCGCCGCGAGGCGGTCCGAGACCCTCTGGCTCGACGCCTGGCGCCGCTTCCGCCGCCACCGGCTCGCGATGGGGGGGACCGTCGTGCTCGCCATCCTGGTGGCGGGCGTCCTCGTGGGGCCGTTCGTCTACCGGGTCCCCATCGACGAGATCGACTTCAAGGCGAAGCTCCGAGGGCCGTCGCAGGCCCACCCCTTGGGGACGGACGATCTCGGTCAGGACGTGCTCGCGCGGATGCTCTACGGCGGGCGCATCTCGCTGGCGGTGGGGGTCGTGGCGATGCTGATCGCCATCAGCGTCGGGACGGCCGTCGGAGCGGTCTCGGGCCAGCTCGGGGGCGCCGCGGACAACGTGCTGATGCGCCTCACGGACCTCTTCCTGTCGCTGCCCCAGCTCCCGCTCCTGCTGCTCATCGTCTACCTGTTCCGCGACTCCTTGAAGAAGGCGCTCGGGCCCGAGGCCGGGGTGTTCATCCTGATCGTGGCGGTCATCGGCGGGCTCCGCTGGATGCCCGTGGCGCGCCTGGTCCGGGCCCAGTTCCTGTCGCTGCGCGAGAAGGAGTTCGTGGAGGCGGCCCGGGGGCTCGGGGTCCCGACCGTCCGCCAGGTGCTCCGGCACATCCTGCCGAACGCCGTGGGGCCGGTGATCGTGGCCGGGACGCTGGATGTGGCGACGGCGATCATCGCGGAATCGTCGCTGTCGTTTCTCGGGTTGGGGTTCCCGCCGGACATCCCCACGTGGGGGCGGATCCTCTTCGACGCCAAGGACAACCTGGACTTCGCCCCCCACTGGGCGATCTTCCCGGGGACGGCCATCTTCCTGACGGTGCTCGCCATCAACTTCATCGGCGACGGCCTCCGGGACGCGCTCGACCCCCGCAAAGTGCTCTAGAATCTCGGAGGGGGGCTCCGCCCCCCTTCCGAACCTCCCCCCAAGAGGTTGCGCCGGCAAAGCCGGCGCTCGGAGCGCTTCGAGCCGGAGCGCGGCGACCGACCGGGCTCGAGCTGGCGTAAAATGGCGGCGAACCGGCGCGGATCCGGGTTAATCCGGCGAGCACGGCAGGCCCCGCGGGTGGAGTCGGAGGTAGGACCCGCGCGGCTCTTGCAGATCTCGGATGTTCGTGAAGGATCCGACCCTAGCGCGCATTATTCACGAATGCACGCAGGGGGAGGGTGGGTGACGC
>CAZDYT010000440.1:0-4150 GCA_964509395.1 uncultured bacterium | reverse complement strand
TTCGCAGTCCTCGCGCTAGGATCTCGCAATCGTGCTGGTCTGTTGCGCCGTGTCCTTGCGGCAAGAGTGCGTGACTCACGCGGGCGGTGCTGCGTAAGCTGAGCGCGAGACTCCGCGGTTCGCCTGGGGGGTGTCGATGCGCACGGCCCGATCCGATCTCGACTCTGTTGCTGCCCGGTTCCAGGCGTGGCGGGCTTCACGGCCTCGCCGGCGAGCGCTACCGGATCGGCTCTGGCGCGCGGCCGTCGGGTTGCTCGATCGCCACTCGTCGAGCGCGATCTGCCGGCGGCTGCGGCTGAACCAGTCTCGGTTCAAGCGGGCGCGCGAGGTCTTCGCCGCCGCGGGTGCCACCACGCGAACCACGGACAATGGCGGCTGGCGCTCGAGGACGTATCGACGCGTGATCCCCAGGGCGCGGCGGGCGTTCGTGGAGTTGCCGCCGCTGGCGCTCCAGCCCGGCCGACAGCTCGAGGCTCACGGCATGCCGGGCGAGTGTCGCCTGGTCCTGGAGGGCGGCACCGGCGCACGGCTCAGCGTGGAGTTCGCGAGGGTCGAGCCCTCCTGGCTCAGGTCGGTCTGCACCCTGCTGCTTGGCGCCGGGCCGGCCTGGGCCCGCCCGTCGGAACGGACGTAGCGGCGCCGGCCTGGACGTGATCCAGATCGTCCCCCACCTCAAGGTGCTCGTGGCCTACGAGCCCGTGGACTTCCGCAAAGGGATCGACTCGCTGGCCGGGCTGTGCCGACAGCAGTTCGCCCAGGACCCCTTCTCGGGCGCCATGTTCGTCTTCCGCAATCGTGCCGCCACTGCCCTGAAGCTGCTCGTCTACGATGGCCAGGGCTTCTGGCTGTGCCAGAAGCGCTTCTCCAAGGGACGCCTCCAGTGGTGGCCACGTGAGACGGATGGTCTGCTCCAGAGCCTGCCCGCCGAGCAGCTCTTGGTGCTGATCTACAACGGCTGGCCGCCTGCAGCCGCGCTCGCCGAGCCGTGGCGCCGGATCAGTTGAGCGCGGCGAGCGTCTCCTTGTATGTCCAGGGCAGCCACGCCTTGGGGGAGGCCCGCGCCCGCGTGGAGTGCTGGCCCAGCGCCTTGAGGTAGTCGACGGGATCGACGCGGTTGAGGACGCACGTGCGGATCGCGCTCATCAGGACGTCGCCCACCCAGGCCCCCGCCTCCGTCTTGTAGAAGAGCGAGTTCTTCCGGTGCCGCAGGGCCGGCTTGAGCTCCCGCTCCACGGGGTTGTTGTCGAGGGGCACCCCGCCCACGTGGAGAAAGCGCGTCAGCCCCTCCCAGTGGTTCTGCACGTACTGGAAGGCCTTGCCGAGCTGGCCGTTGGGCTCGACCCTCCGTTCGCGAAACTGCTCCTCGATCCACTCGGAAAGGGCCTCGAGCACTCCCGCGCTGTGCTCCTGGTGATGACGGAGTCGGGCTTGCGAGTCCATGCCGCGGGTCTGCGCCTCGTTGCGGTAGACCGTGGCGATGGCGTCGAGGACCACCCGGCACTCCTCGGGGAAGGCTTCTTCGGCCTCGACGAAGTAGCGGCGCGCATGCGCCAGGCAGCGAGCCTTGATCCTGCGCGTAAAGCTCGGCTCGCGCGCCGCGGCGTCGGCCATGTGGATCAGGTCCCCCTCCTGCGCCCCGCGCTTTGCAAGCAGGCGGTCTAGGTTCTCGCCGGCGTGAGCCCGCCCGCTTGCGTACAGCGCCACGGCGGGGCCCCCGCCCTCCAGCCCGCGCGCCACGATCCCCGTGGTGTAGGTCCCCGTCCGCTCTCCCGGCGGCTGGGCCCGGATCTCCCGCTGCAGCGCCAGGATCCGCACCCCCGTGTCGTCGCTGAACAAGACAGCCTGGTTCGCCGCCACCTCCTCCAGATGGCGGTGGATCGGCGCGACGGCGTTGGCCAGCGTCTCGACGCGCTCGAACTGGGTCGAGGCCGGCAGCGGCACCCCGGCCCAGCTCTGCCACTGCTCCAGCCGATGGTGGGGCATGCCCAAACCGTAGCGCATCACCGCCAGGACCGCGTCCACGCTGGGGCGGTACTTCGCCCCGTAAGCCTCCGCGGGCAGACCGGCGGTGAAGACCGTCTGGCAGCTCCCGCAGCGCAGCGTCTCGCGCTCGTAAACGATGGCCTTGACCGGAGGCGCAGCCTCGAGTTCCACGTCTCTCGTCGGCCTCAGCAGGTAGAGCTTTCCCTGGCAATTCGACAACGGACACCGGTCCCCCGCCTTGAGATCCGGGTGCGGGCAGGCGATGCGCTCGGCTCCGCTGTAGTCGGCGGCAGCGAGGCGACCGTGGCCGCTTCTCCTCCTCGGCAAGGGAGAGCCACGGGGGGCTCGGCGCTCGCTGCTTCCTCGCGCGCCCCGCCGATGACGGCAGCGGCGAAAGTGGCGCACCGTCTCCAGCAGCAGTCCCCGGGCTTCCACCCCCGGCATCTCGCCCCTCAGCAAACGCTCCTCCAGCCGCGCCAGCTCGACCGCCTCCTCCCTCATCGCCTGACGCCCAGCCGGCGCCGAAAGTCCCTCTCCAGCGGGTAGACCAAGCACCGCTTCGGGGCCTCCGCCCAGGCGTTCTCGCGGTCCATGCGTCCTCGTCCCGCGCTACAGCCCACCTCCATCCAGTTCGCCGCCAGGTAGCTCGTCCCAAGGAACCGATCCCGCTCGACGAAAGTCTCGAGCAGCACAGGCCGCACCCCGTAGGCTTCCTCCCAGTCCTCCACCACCACCCGCGCCGCCCGCGACAGCACCTGACTCGCCAAACCTTTGATGGACAGCCAGGGCAGGATCAGGAACCGGCTGTTGTTGATCACCCGCGGCAGATTCGCCTTGCGCGTCTCGTCGTCCCAGCCGATGAAGCGGTCACGCGCCAAGAGCCAGCGGGCCGCCGAGGAGAACTGCAGGCACCCCGCCAGGGCTCGCCGGGGCTTGGAGATGAGGACCAGGTAGCGCAGGTGCGCCCCGTAGGCCACCTTGTGGCCCAGATAGTGGTAGCGCTCGATCAGCTCCCTCCACAGCGCCCGGTCCCCCGCGTTCGCCACGAGCCCTAGCGTCACTGGCGCCACGTCCTCGAGATCGCCCTTCAGCCGCGGTTGCTCGCGGCCAGCGTCGGTGAAGACGATGCTCGTCGGTCCGCGGGGGCGTTGCTCGCGCCGGGGCGGCAGCTTCAAAAGCCCCTTCGCCTCCAAGAGCTCCAGGTATTCGTAGCACTCCCGAGCCTTGAGCCGACCGTTCGCCCGAACCCACCCCAATCCCTCACAGATGGTTCGCGCCAGCTCGTGCCGCGACAACCTGCAGGAGTCGACGATCTCGACCAGGACGCCCCAGTCCTCGTCGCTCACCGCCGACCCGCAGAACGCAGGTCTGCCCTCCACCGCCCGCTCCACGCGCTCCGCGTGAGCCATTGGCACCTCCCAGACTGAGGGTAGCCAAGACGGGGGCGTTTGTCCAGTTCTTTCTTCGAGGGCTATCGAGAGCTATACCAGGCCATCACCCGTGCCGCCGCGCCGCCCGCCCTCGCGGGTCACGCACTCTTGCCGCAAGGACACCTTCTGTCTGAGGCTCAGGACCGACTCGGCGGAGAAGAGACAACAGAAGGCGACGAGGATCGGCCAAGTGGGGATGTCCAGCCGCTTCCACGGCCCTCCCGGTACCGCCCCAGTTCTCCCCGATCGGCCGCGTGGTTGCCGGCGCTTCGTCGTGGGTCCCCTCCGTGTCTCAGACCCTTCCCCCGACGAGAGGACCCGCGGTCCCCAGGCTGGGCCGAGGACACGACCCGGTCACCGGGTGATTGGAGCAGGTTTAGCGTGACTCTCGCCAACCGCCGCCCCGTGCATCTCAAAGATGCTCGGAGGGCTCCCTGATTGTCTTCCAGGAGCCTCGGCTAGAGCCCTTACCGAGGCCGAAGCAGCCGGATTGGCACCCGCACTCTGGAGGCGCAACAGACCAGCACGATTGCGAGATCCTAGCGCGAGGACTGCGAACGTCCACTACAATCCTGCCGCTATCGTCCTACTTGCGCCGAAAAAGACGCGACGGACGATCACTCCTGCGCCGGATGCGAACCGACTCCTCGCAAACGCCGCGCGGGCTTCCTTCTTCTCCGCCTTCGTGCTCGCCCTGTTGAACCTCTTCACGTACGGCTCAAGCTTCTCAATACGGA
>CAZDYT010000439.1:0-4168 GCA_964509395.1 uncultured bacterium | reverse complement strand
GCTCTTCCGCCGCGAGGACGCCGGTGGGCTGTTCGCCGCGGCAGGACCCGCCCGATGCTTCGGCGAATAAGTCGGGCTAGAGGGCAGGGCGGCGCTTGGCGCCGTAGCCGGTGAGCTCGACGTAGCCCCGGCCGAGCGGCGAGCCGTCGGGGGCGCGGACGGCCACGGCCCCCTCCCAGTAGACGAGATCGCGCACGAGCCGGCTCCGATTCTCCTGGTCGGCGAGCTCCGGGGCCACCTCGAGCCGCAGGCGCTCGGCCGGCAGCTCCACGACCCACCGAGACGGGTATTCGGCGCCCGACGCCGGGCTCCTCCAGACCTCCGTGGCGCGGACCGCCCACTCCTCCGGAGCGAGGTAACGCGCCCGGCCCGACGCCGACACCAGCGTGCCCTGGACGAAGTCGGCCGCCCCCGCCCCGTCGCGCAAGAGATAGAGCATCAGCTCGCGCCCGTCCATGAGCTGGAGGCTGAACCAGTCCCAGCCCACCTGACGCTCGCCGAGCTGGTTCGAGCCGAACTCCTTGTCCATCCAGCTCTCGCCCTGGACCGCCCACGCCTTCCCGTCGAGCGAGAGCGTGCCCTCGGTCCGGAGCCGCGTGAAGCTGTAGTACTGGCTGGCGGCCGTGGGTCCCGCCCCTTTCCGGCTGAAGCCGTTCGGCCCCTGGAAGACGAGCGGCTTCGCAGGCCGCGTCGAGAGGCGGAAGGCCATGCCGCGGGCCTGATCCGCCATGGCGAAGTCGAACGCGCTCCCGTTCCAGGTGAGCGTCCACTCGCCGGCGGTCCCCGCCGGTGCCTGGCTCCACGCGATCCGCGGGTCCGGATATCCCCCGAACCCGCCGAGCAGAGGCATCTCGCGGTAGAGGACCTCGCTGAAGACATGCCGGCCGGCGGCCAGGTCCGTGATCGCGGCGTGCCCCATGATGAGGTTCTGCGCGCTCCACGCCGAAGGGAGATCGGGCCGCTCGCGCACGAGCCCGATCCGGAAGACCGTGAACTGGTAGCCGGCGCGCCGGCGGGCGTCGTCCACGGCGGCGAGGTGACCGGTGAAGTACCACCACTCGAGCCGGTAGCCCAGCCGAGCCCAGTGATCCCGCGGAAAGGCCCAGCGGTAGTCGCCTCGCGCCGCCTCCCACTCCTCACCTCCCCCGGTGCTCCCGGCGAGCAGGAACACCAGCCCGATCGCGAGCCCGTGCCGGGCGAAACTACGTCGCCAAGACCGGGCTGTACCCCACGCTCCTGGTCGAAGCGCTCCGACCGCGGACTTTGTCCGCGCAACTTGGGGGGAGGTTCGGAAGGGGGGCAGAGCCCCCCTCCGAAGTTCAGAGGTCGTCACGGCTCAGCTCGGTGGCCGGCGCCTGGCTCGCGCGCAGCGCCGGGTAGAGGCTCGCCAGGACCGCGGCGGCCATGATCGTCGCGATCTGCTGAAGCACCGCGCCCCACGGCCAGTGGAGCTGGATCGTCCAGCCGAAGTAGGCGCGGTTGATCACGAAGACGAGGATCGCCGCGAGCGCGATCCCGCCGAGGAGGCCCAGGGCGAGCGCGAGGACCGCCATCCCGAGGCCCTTGCCGACGAACAGCCCGAAGAGCTGCCGGCGGCAGGCCCCCAGCGATCGGTAGAGCGCCAGCTCGGACAGCCGCTCCCGCGCCAGCACGAGCAGCGTGAGCGTGATCCCCGAGACCGCAATGAGGAGGCTCATGGCCTGGAGGATTCGCGTGACGGCGAAGGTCTGGTCGAAGATCGCGAAGACCTCCTGGCGGAGGCGGCGATTCGACCGGAAGACGAGCGGCATCCTGGCGAATTGGCCCCGCAACTCGTCGATGACCCGCTCGGAGTCCCAGCCGGGCCGCAGGTAGAGGGCGAGGCTCTGGATCCCCCCCGGTCCGAAGCGGGCGTTCAGGGTCGCGAGGTCCATCACCACCGCCCCGCCCTCCGTGCTGTAGTCGTAGTAGACGCCGGCAATGGGGAACGCCCGCTCGCCGTCCGCGCCGGCGATCGCCACGCGGTCCCCGACGCCCAGGCCCGCCTTGCGCGCCAGCGGCTCGCTGATGAGGACGGCACCTTCCTCGCGCACGCGGCGGAGCGCCTGCGCGGGGTGCCCGGCGAGCCAGGCAAAGCGTTCCTCTCGACCCGGCAGCGCCATGTCGACCCCGGCCACCGAGATCCGCCGATCGCCCGTGTACGCCGAGAACTTCCGCAGCCGGTCCACGAACGCGACCCTGGGGTGCGCGCCGAGCGCCGTCACGAGCCCCGCGCCCAGCGTGGCCTCCGGCCCCCCGCGCGCCCACGACGGCGTGCTCACGTAGACGTCCGCCCGCACCGTGGTATTGACCCAGACCTCGACGGTCCGCCGGAAGCTCCCGATCATCAGCGTGATCCCGACCAGCATGCTCACGGCGATCGCGAGGGAGGCGACGGCGAAGGACGTGGTCTGCAGCCGGGTGGCAAGGCTCTTCAGGCTGTAGCCGAACCCGAACCCCCGGACGCGGACCCACCCGCAGCTCCGCTCCACCAGGAACGGCGTGATGAGCGGGATCGCGACGAGGAGCGCGATCCCCAGCACGAAGCCTGCGGGCTGCCACCGCCACCCGGCCCACCAGAACCACGCGCCGGCCGCACCCAGCAAGGCCAGGCCCGCCAGGACGAGCGGGCGGGCGATCGAGCGGACCTCCTCGTGGAGCGTGAAGGCGGCGAGGAGCGCCGTCGTCTGCTTCCGTCCCATGTCGAGGGCGGGCCAGAGTCCGCCGGCCACCGCGCCCCCGATCCCCATCACGGCCGCCAGCGCGGCGATCCACCACGGCAGGTGGAGCGACTCGATCTCCTCGAGGAGGTAGAGGTTCGTGAGCGTCGCGCTCACCACCTCGACGTTGGCCGCCGCCACCCAGTAGCCGAGGGGCAGCCCGAGCGCGACCCCGAGGACGCCGAGGAGGACCACCTCACCCAGGATGAGGCCCAGCACCTGGCCGCGCGTGGCCCCCAGGGAGCGGAGCAGGCCGAACTCCGACCGCCGTCGGACCAGCGCGGCCTGCGCGCTCTCGTGCACGAGAAAGAGGCCCACGAAGAGGCTGATCAGGCTGAGGGCCGTCAGGTTGAGGCGGAAGGCGCCGAGGAGGTCGGCGGCCCGTTCCTCGCGCTCGGCGGGCGTGAGGACCTGCACCGCGGGACCCAACCGGGTCCGGAGCCGGGCGGCCAGCTCCGCCGCGTCCGTCCCGGCGGCCACCTGCACGTCGATCTGACTCAGTCCGCCCGGCCGTCCCAGGAGCCCCTGCGCCTGGGCGATGTCCATGAGGGCGAGCCTCGAGCCGGCGCGCGGGCTCCGGCGCTTCCAGTCTACGAGGGCACCCACCACGAGCCGGACGCGGCGCGAGCCGCTCGTCACCTCGAAGGCGTCTCCGAGGTGCCAGCCCATCGTCGCCGCGAGCCCGGGTGTGATCGCCACCCAGCCGGGCCGGCGCAGCGCGTCGGCCAGCTCCTGCGGCTCGCCCCGCCACGGCACGCGGACGGGCGTGAAGAGATCGATCCCCACGACCTCGAGGAAGAACGCCGCGCGATCGGCCAGGGCGACGTCGATCCGGTAGAGCGGCCATGCCGCCGCCACTCCCGGCTCGGCCAGGACGTCGGCGTAGAGCCGCTCGGGGAACGTCGGGGTCCGGCCGAGGACGGAGAGGTCCGCCTCGCCGCTGACCGCCTGCACCCCGGCCGCGAAGGCTGCGATCGCGTTGCGGTTGATGATCTGGATCGAGAGCACCGAGGCCACCCCGAGGGCGACGCCGACCACGGTGAGCAGGTAGAGGACCGGGCCGCCCCGGACGTGGGCGGCCAGGCTCCGGAGGTAGTAGCGGATCACGGCGTCGTGAGAACCCCGCTCTGGAGGCCCCAGGTCTCGTCCGCGAGCGCCGCCAGCTCCCGGCTGTGGGTCACGTAGAGGAGCGTGCCCTTTTCCTCCTTCGCGAGCGAGAGCATCAAATCCATGACCGCCCGGCTCGACTCGTCGTCGAGGTTCCCGGTCGGCTCGTCGGCGAGGAGGAGTCGCGGGCGGCGGAGGAGCGCGCGGCAGATGGCGACCCGCTGCATCTCACCTCCGCTGAGCTTCTGGGCGGGATCGTCCGCGCGGTCGGCGAGGCCCACCCGCTCGAGCAACTCGCCCACCCGCGGCCCGAACGCGGCGGG
>CAZDYT010000438.1:0-4181 GCA_964509395.1 uncultured bacterium | reverse complement strand
CCGCGCGGCGTTCCCCGGCGCGCGCGTCGCTCGCTACGACGGCGAGGTGAGCCCCCAGCGGGCGGCGCTGGTCCGCGCGGCGTTCCGGGCCGGGGAGGTGCGGCTGCTCGTCGGGACGCAGATGGCCCTGCGGCTCGGTGCCGAGGCGCCGGTCGGTCTCGCCGCCCTGGTGCTCGCCGACGCGACCCTCCACATCCCCGACTTTCGGGCTGCGGAGCGGACGTTCCAGCTGGCCTGGCATCTCGCGGAGGGCGTGGCTCCCGGCGGAAGCCTGTGGCTTCAGTCGTTCTATCCCGACCACCCGGCCTTGGAGGCGGTGGCGCTGGGGGCACCCGAGGCCTTCTACCGGCGCGAGTGGGCGGAGCGACAGGAGCTCGGATACCCGCCGTCCCGGCGCATGGCGCGGATCGTCGCGCAGGGCGCCGGCGCCCAGCGCCTGGCCGAGGATCTGGCCGGGCGATGCCGCGCCGAGGGACTCGCGGTCCTCGGCCCGGCGGTCGTGCCGGGTGGTCGCGTGCAACTCGTGCTCCTGGGCGGCGGCGAGGTGCCGCGCGCCGTGGCGCGGGTGCTCGAGCCACTCCGAGGCCGTCGCCGCCTCGGGCCCATGCGACTCCTGGTCGACATCGACCCGGTCGAGCTGCCGTAGCGCAGCGCCGGGAGAACGCGCGATACAATGGGGGGCACGGAGGAGCGGAAGGAGGGGCCCATGGCGATCCTCTCGGTGCGACTGTACGGCGATCCCGTGCTCCGGCGGCGGACGGAGCCGGTGACGGCGGTGATGCCGGAGATCGAAGAGCGACTCGACGACATGGCCGAGACCATGTACGCCCAGGTCGGGATCGGCCTCGCCGCGCCCCAGGTGGGTATCGGGCTCCGGATGTTCGTCCTGGACGAAGGCAAAGGGGTGGCGCGCGCGTACCTGAACCCGGTCATCGTCGAGGCGGGTGGACAGGTGAGCGGCGAGGAGGGGTGTCTCTCCCTGCCCGGGATCTTCGCCGACGTCGTCCGGTCCGAGTGGGTCATCGTGGAGGCGCAGGACCGTCACAGGGTGCCGATCCGTCGGCGGGCCGGGGGGCTCCTCGCCCGCGTCTTCCAACACGAGATCGACCACCTCGACGGGGTTCTGTTCATCGACCGGCTCGACAAGGTGACGCGGGATCGCATCAAGCGCCGAATCAAGAAGGAAGGGTTTCCGGCGGACGTTCCGGCGGGGGCCCTCGCGCTGTAGCCGCGACGGGGCGCGGCGCCCCGCGTCGGGCGCTGACGCTCCCGCACCTCCATGCGTGTCCTCTTCTACGGAACTCCCGAGTTCGCCCTGCCCACCCTCCGGGCGCTCCTCGATCGCCACACCGTGGTGGCCGTGGTGACCCAGCCCGACCGCCCCGCCGGGCGCGGCCAGCGCGTGCTGGCGTCGCCAGTCAAGCAGCTCGCCGCGGCGCGCGGGCTCCCGATCCTCCAGCCCCGGCGCCTGCGGGATCCCGGGTGGGCCGCCGAGCTCCAGGCGTGTCGGCCTGATGTGGCCGCGGTCGTCGCGTTCGGACAGATTCTGCCGCGCGCCGTGCTGGACGTGCCGGGTCGGGGCTCGATCAACGTCCACGCCTCGCTGCTCCCGCGGTGCCGGGGGGCGGCCCCGATCGCGTGGGCCATCATCCGCGGCGAGCGCGAGAGCGGCGTCACGACGTTCCTGATGGACGAGGGGATGGACACCGGGCCGATCCTGCTCCAGCGCGGGGTGCCGATCGGCCCCGAGGAAACCGCGGGGGAGCTTTCGGCCCGGCTCGCCGAGCTGGGGGCGGCGGTGCTCGTCGAGACCCTGGATCAGCTGGCTCTGATCACGCCGGTACCCCAGGACGACCGCGGGGCGACCCTCGCGCCACGGCTCCGGAAGGAGGATGGCGTGCTGGACTGGACCCGGCCGGCCGCTGAGCTCGCGGCGCGCATCCGCGGCCTGAACCCGTGGCCGGGGGCAGCGACCCAGGGGCCGACGGGCCGCCTCCTCATCTGGCGGGCCCGGAGGGTGGCGGGCCCGGGCGAGCCGGGGGTGTTGACCCGCGTGGGCGCCGGCGTCTACGTCGGGACCGGCGAGGGGCTGCTGGAGCCGGTCGAGGTGCAACCGGAGAACCGGCGGGCGATGGCCTGGGCCGACTTCCTGCACGGGGCGCGTCTCGGCCCCGGCGCATCTTTCGGCGCGCATGCCCGAGCCCGGTGAGCCGGTGGCCTTGCCGACGCACGCCCCGGCGCGCGCCTCGGCGCGCGGCGTGGCCGTCGAGATCCTGCGGCGCGTCGAGAGCGATGCCGCCTACCCGGATCCACTGCTCGAGCACCTGCCGACCCGCGCGGGTCTCGAGCCGCGCGACCGCGCCCTGACGACCGAGCTGGTCTACGGCTCGCTCCGGTGGCAGCGCCTCCTCGACTGGCAGCTCGAGCGCGTCTCCCACCGGTCGATCGCGGAGCTCCCCGCGTGGCTGCGGGCCTTGCTTCGAGCCGGGGCCTACCAGCTCGCCTTTCTCGACCGGATCCCGCCGTGGGCGGTGGTGCATGAGGCGGTCGAGCTGGCGAAAGGCCGGCGGCCGCGAGGGATCCCCCGGTTCGTCAACGCCCTGCTGCGCGCCCTCGCCGCCCAGCCACGCCCCTGGCCGGAGCCGACTGCCGGCACCGTCGGCGATCCTCTGGAGGCCCTCGCGGTGCGGACCTCGCAGCCCACGTGGCTCATCCGGCGCTGGGTGGCGCGGTATGGCGAGGGGGAGGCGGCGACGCTCGCGCGAGCGATGAACGAGCGGCCCCCGCTGGTGGCCCGCGTGAACACGCTTCGGGCGACACCCGAGGCTCTGGCCGAGGCCCTGCGGAACCACGGGGCGCGCGTGGAGCCCTGCCGGTACGCGCCGGACGGGCTCATCGTGGCAGGGGCGGGCGACCCGCGGGATCTCGCGCCGCTGCGGGCGGGCTGGTGCGCCGTTCAGGACGAGGCGGCGATCCTGGTCGGACACGTCGTCGCGCCGGAGCCGGGCGAGACGGTGGCGGACGTCTGCGCGGCGCCCGGGACCAAGACGACGCACCTCGCCGAGCTCATGCAGAACCATGGCCGCATCCTGGCGACCGACCGCCACGCGGGCCGGGTCGAGCGACTCTCCGCGGCGTGCCGGCTCATGGGGGCGACCATCGTGGAGGCGCGCGTCGGGAGCGTCGAGGCGCTGGCCCGGGAGGTGGGCGCGATCTGCGACCGCGTGCTCGTGGACGCCCCGTGCTCGAACCTCGGCGTGCTCCGCCGGAACCCGGATGGCAAGTGGCGCCGGCACGAAGCCGACCTCCTCGCGCTGGCCGCGAACCAGGGCGCGATCCTCGACGCGGCCGCGGCGCTCGTCAGGCCGGGCGGCGTGCTCGTCTACGCCACCTGCTCGCTCGAGCCGGACGAGAACGAGGCCGTGCTCGCCGCGTTCGGCGCCCGCTGGCCCGTCTTCGTGCCGGACCCGATCCCGGCCGCGGTGCCCAGGGCGTGCCTCGCGACGCCCGAGATGCTCCGCATGTTTCCCCACCGCCACGGCACGGATGGCTTCACCGCGCTGCGCCTGAGGAGACGCGCATGATCAAGATCGCCCCGTCGATCCTCTCCGCCGATTTTGCGGCCCTCGCCGAGGAGATCGCGCGCGTCGAAGCGGGGGGCGCCGACCAGATCCACGTGGATGTCATGGACGGGCACTTCGTGCCCAACATCACGATCGGGATCCCGGTGGTCGAGTCGATCCGGAAGCGGACGCGGCTGCCCCTGGATCTCCACCTCATGATCACGAACCCGGACGCCTACCTCGAGGCCTTCGTGAAGGCCGGGGGGGATTCCCTCACGGTCCATGTCGAGGTCTGTCCGCATCTGCACCGGACCCTCGGCCGGATCCGCGAGCTCGGCGCCCGGCCGGGGGTGGCCCTCAACCCGGCCACGCCGCCCGCGGCGCTCGACTACGCCTTCGACGAGGCCGACCTGGTGCTCGTCATGTCGGTGAACCCCGGGTTCGGCGGGCAGCGCTTCATCCCGACGACCTACGCCAAGCTGCGGGACCTCGTGGGCCGGCTCGGGGACCGGCCTCTCGAGGTCGCGATCGACGGAGGGGTCAAGCTCGAGCACTGTCGGCCGCTGGTCGCACACGGCGCGACCACGCTCGTCGTGGGCCGGGCGGTCTTCGAGGGCG
>CAZDYT010000437.1:0-4192 GCA_964509395.1 uncultured bacterium | reverse complement strand
ACTTCTGGCCGGCAGGATTCGCGTGGCCGCAGGCGGGCCAGGCGGCGGGCACGCGCGTCCCGCACCCCCCGCAGAACCGGTGGCTCGCGGGGTTTTCCGCCCCGCAGGCGGCGCACGGGTGGGTCGTCCCCGGCATCACCCGTCCTCCAGTAGTGCCCTATATCTTAGCGAATGCGCAACGTCAACCACCACGCCGGAAGCCGAAACCGCCGGTGGGGAACACCACCAGCCCGACGACCGGCATCCGGCGCGGGAATTCACGGGAAATGGGATTTCCAGTCACCTGTGGATCGGCAGAACCGAAACGGCATCGGCCTGGCCACGAACGTCGCCAATCGGCCGTTGGGCCGAAGGCGTCCGATCGATCGGTCATGCGATCGTCGGTGTCGTTGGGCCAAATGACGCCGAACGTGACCGGGTGGGCCTCAGCGGTAGACGTCTCGTCGGTGGCCGATGCGCACGATGAGGACAAGCAGCCGGTCGTCAAGAATCTGGTAAACGACCCGGTAGTCGCCGGCCCGGACGCGGTAGAGTTCTTGGAGGCCCTCGAGCTTTTCGACACCGTGGGGACGGGGATTCGTGGTCAAGCTGTCAATCTTTGCTGCGATCCGCCGCTGATCTGCCCGCGGCAGACCCGTTAGCGCCTTGGCGGCCGACGGCTTGAACTCGACGGTTGTAAGCCACGCGAGCCGCGCCGCGCTACAGGCCGAGAGTCGCCTTGACCTCCTCCCAGGGGATGGTGCCGGGCTCCGCCAGCGCTTGCCGCGCTGCGTCCAAGTCAAGCCGGTTCTCCAGTGCCTCGAGCAGCGCCAAATCCTCGATAGGCACGACCGCCGCCGCCGGCTTCCCGTGCCGTTCGACCACGATCCGCTCCTTTCGGTAGCCCACCCGATTCAGGACGTCCCCCAGATTCTCGCGGAGCGCAGATGCCTTCATCGTCAGGTCCCATACCTCCGAATTACCCAAAACGTACAAATGTAAGTATGCTGTGCAGTCTGGCTCCCTGTCAACGGGAAAAACCGTTCGACGGCCGGGCCGGTCAGGGGCGCGGCCGAGGCGCGCGGGGCGCCCGAGGGTCGTTCGGGCCGGCGACAGCCGGCTCCCTGAGCGAGGAATTACAAGATCTCTGATAACCTGGTCAGCGATGGCCTGGCAAGACTTGAGGTCGGCACGTTTGGCAAGAGGCTGGACTCAGGCCCAGGCGGCTGCTCGCCTTGGCGTCTCCCAGCCTTACCTCGCCATGCTGGAGCGTGGAAAGCGGAGGCTCACGCCCCAGCTCGTCCGGCGAGCCATGAAGACGTACGGGCTGCCGCCCACGGTTCTTCCGCTCTCCGGGTTGCCCCTTGTGAAAATGCGAGTGGATCCCCAGACCTTGGCAAAGGATCTTGCGGGGCTGGGATATCCGGGGTTCGCCTACCTGCGTCCACGGGGCTGGAAATCAAAGAACCCCGGGGAGGTCCTACTGGCAGCCCTGGCCCAGGACGAGCTGGAAGCGCGGCTCGTGGAAGCGCTCCCGTGGCTCCTGCTCAAGTACTGGGAGGTTGACCGGAACTGGCTGGCGCGAGAAGCGAGGCTACGCGACCTGCAGAATCGTTTGGGCTTCGTCGTCAGCTTAGCGCGTCGCCTCGCGGAACGGGCGCAGGGCGAGCGCAGGGTTCAGGCTTTGCGGGAACTGGAGGCGGAACTCGAGCGAAGCCGCCTTGCCCGCGAGGATACGTTGTGTCAAGCGTCCCTGCCCGAGCCAGAGCGGCAGTGGCTGGTGGAAACCCGGCCCGAAGACGCAAAGCGCTGGAACGTCCTGACAGACTGGACTGTGGAGACACTCCCTTATGTCGCCTGACTTGCCATCAAGACGTTGCAGGGTCCGAATCTGCGCTGGCCGAGAAATACGGACTACACGTTCAGTACGTCACAGTAGCCAGCACTCCGGAGAACTATGACGAGCGCCTTTTTGAGCTATTCCCGGGTCGCTTTCGAAATCTCCAGCTCTTCGCCCTAGACCCGCACGACCTGGCGCTATCGAAGCTCGCGCGGAACAGCCCTATTGACCGTGACGACGTGGCTCGTCTCGCCAAGAGGGTTCCCTTGGATCCCCATGTCCTTCAGGAGCGTTACCAGCGCGAGCTTCGGCCGATCATCATCGGGGACCCTGAGTGGCACGATCGCACGCTCCGCATGTGGGTCGAGTCCTACCTGTCGCCGGGAGACTGAAATCGTCATGGCGGTGTCTCCGAGATTTCTCGCGGAGCGCCGGTACCTTCATGGCAAGCAGGTCGACCTCGGCGCACGGGGCGCCCGAGGTCCTTCGGACGGCGAGAGCAGGCTCCGGTAGCGAGGCGGTCAGCGGCGGGGGAGCACCCGCTGGAGGCCGTAGAACCCGACGAGGCCGACGATGCTGCCGGAGCTGACCAGGATCAGCGCCGCGTGGGCGCCTTCGAGCGTGTCAGGCCAGCCGATCACGGCCCACCATTGAAACAGGGTCCACGCGAGGGTCCAGAGGACGAGCCGCCGCATCTGTCGAGTCCACCTCATGAAGTCCCGACCTCCACGAAGATGGCCACCACGCTACGTCAGGCGGACGGCCGCGTCAAGCGGGTATGACTCTGAGGAGCGCCGAGGAGCGGGGGGATTGGTGGACAGTTACCGCTGATCGCAAACAATCCGGCCGGGCCCGGCGCAGTTCCCTCCCGGGAGGGAGAGCGCCGCCAGGCGGCGGTGCTCAGAAGGGCTCCGGCTCTCCTCCCTGCCCCACCACGACGAGGAGGTCCCCGGCGTTGACCGCCTGGCCAGGGGTGACGTGGACCTCCGTCACGACGCCGCCGGCCATCGCGCGGAACTCGTTCTCCATCTTCATCGCCTCGAGGACGACGAGCGGCGCGTCGGGCTCGACCCGATCGCCCGGCCGGACGTGAACCGCGACGACCCGGCCGGGCATGGGTGCCACGAGCCGCTGACCGGCGCCGCCGGCGACCCCGCCGCGGTGCCGGCCGAGCCGGCGCCCGGCTTCCTCCACGAGGACGCGGTGGGTCTCGCCCCCGAGGGTGACCACGACCTCGCCGCCCGCCTCGCTGATGTCGGCGACGTACGAGGTCCCGCCCACCAGGAGCGAGGCGGGGCCGGACGGCGGCAGGCGGGCGCTCACCTCCACCCACTCCTCCCCGAGCCGCACGCGGTAGCGCCCCTCGCGCCCGGCGACCTCGACCACCTCGACGGGAAGCGTCTCCGAGCCGACCGTCACCGCGAAGCGCACGAGCGCGGGCTACCTCGGAAAGCGCCGCGCGCCCGGCCGCGCCGCCCTGGCCCAGGGCGAGGGCCCCGGCGCCGGCGTCACCGGCCGGGCCCGGCCCGCCTGCTGATAGGCGTGGAGGGCGGCGGCGATCACCGCGATGCGCGACCGGGTCGGATCGGGCCGCGGCACCAGCTCCTTGCCCATCCGCTCCACGAACGCGGTGGAGAGCCGGCCGGCAGCGAAGTCCGGGTGAGCCATGACGGCCGCGTGGAACGGGATGGTCGTCCGGACGCCCGCGACGGCGAACTCGGCGAGCGCGCCCGCCATCCGGCGGATCGCCTCGCCGCGGTCCCGGCCCCACACGATGAGCTTCGCCACGAGGGGGTCGTAGTAGAGCGGCACCTCCGCGCCCTCGTCGACGCCCGAATCCACGCGCACCCAGGGCCCCGCGGGCGGGCGCCAGGCGGTGATCCGCCCGGGCGAGGGGCGGAAGTGGGCGGCCGGGTCCTCGGCCGAGATGCGGCACTCGATCGCCCAGCCCCGGGCAGCGACCTCCTCTTGCGCGTAGCCGAGCTTCTCGCCCGCCGCGAGGCGCAGTTGCTCCCGCACGAGGTCGATCCCGGTGACGAGCTCCGTGACGGGGTGCTCGACCTGGAGGCGCGTGTTCACCTCGAGGAAGTAGAAGCGCCGCTCGGCGTCCACCAGGAACTCCACGGTCCCCGCGTTCTGGTAGCCGGCGGCGGCGACGAGCCGGCAGGCCGCCTCGCCCATCGCGCGGCGGAGCGCCGGATCGACGACCGGCGACGGGGCCTCCTCGATGAGCTTCTGGTGGCGCCGCTGGATGGAGCACTCGCGCTCTCCGAGGTGCACCACGCGGCCGTGGACGTCGGCGAGGACCTGGACCTCGATGTGCCGCGGCTCGACGAGCGCCTTCTCGAGGTACACCGCGGCGTCCCCGAACGC
>CAZDYT010000436.1:0-4192 GCA_964509395.1 uncultured bacterium | reverse complement strand
CCGAGCGTCGCGCCCCGGAGCCCGGGGCCGTGACGGGCTCGCTACGGGCCGAGAGCCCGGCGCCGCCGGCCAAAGTGGCCGAGGCCGAGGCGCCCTCGGTGGCCGCCCCACCGGCGCTCAAGTCGGAAGCCGCGGCCCGACCCGCGGACGCGACCGAGGAGAAAGCCAAGCGCGCCCTGGCCCGCCCCAGCCCAGGACGCCTCGCCGGTCTGGCGTCGGCGCCGGCGGACGTCTCCGGCCGCCTCGCGGTCACGGATCGCGCGGCAGCGGAGCGCGCGCTCGGCGCCCTCCTGGGGCGCCTCGGCGCCACCGAGGTCGCCCGGCGCGCCGAGACGGGAGGGCTCGTGGTCGAGCTGGTGGTCGCGGGGTCCGCCTATGCGGCCCTCGCCGAGGGCCTCGCCCGGATCGGGCGATGGGAGCCCGACCACGTCGCCGCCGAGCTCCCGACTCGGGTCCGCGTAAGCCTCCAGATCACCGACTGAATCGTCCTCCCGCCCGGGCCCGAAGGGCCGCGGCGGGAACTTCCCGAGCCATCCCCTGTCTAACCGGCCAGACGGACGACATCCGCATCGTTCACCTTCCGTCGGGGGCCGGGACCCGCGCGGTGACGGCTGCGCGCGCGGCGGCCCCCGACTGGGGCAGACAGGAGGATGGCCCGATGAAGATCCGACTGATCGCGCTGACGCTCCTCTGGCTCCTCTCGACGGCTTCGCTCGCCACGGCAACGCCCCTCAGCATCACGCGGAACGACCAGCGAGAGGTCATGGTCACGATCTACAACGGCAACCTCGGGCTCGTGAAGGATCTGCGCGAGGTCCGCCTGCCCACGGGCACGACCGAGGTGTGGTTCATGGACGTGGCCGCCCAGATCGACGCGACCACGGTCCACCTGAAGTCGCTCACCGCCCCGGCGGGGCTCAAGATCCTCGAGCAGAACTACGAGTACGACCTCCTCTCGAGCGACAAGCTCCTGGAGAAGTACGTCGGCAAGAAGGTCCGCATCTACCAGGGGGACGGCACGTATCACGACGCCACGCTGCTCACGACGCGGGGCCCGGTCTTCGAGATCAACGGGCAGATTCACCTCGGGCACTACGGCCGCCTCGTGCTCCCCTCGATCCCCGAGAACCTCGTGGCCAAGCCGACGCTGGCGTGGCTCCTCCGCAACCAGACCCCGGCACCGCAGCGGGTCGAGGCCTCGTACCTGACGGGCGGCATCACCTGGAAAGCCGACTACGTCATGGTCCTCAACCCGGGCGACGACCGGGCGGACGTCACGGGGTGGGTCACGATCGACAACAAGAGCGGCGCGACCTACGGCAACGCGGCCCTGAAGCTGGTGGCCGGGGACGTGAACCGCGCCCAGGATCGCCGCCGCGACGGGTACCTGCTGGAGGTGGCGTCCAAGGCGGCCCCCGCCAACGCTGCCCGCGAGTTCCAGACGGAGGGGTTCTTCGAGTACCACCTCTACACCCTCGACGGGCGGACGACGATCAAGGACAACCAGACCAAGCAGCTCGCGCTGCTGTCCGCGAGCGACGTGCCGGTCCAGAAGCAGCTCATCTACTACGGCGCGCAGGAGTACTACCGGAACGCCTACGGGGTGCCGATCTCCAACCAGAAGATCGGCGTCTTCCTCGAGATCAAGAACAGCAAGGAGAACCGGCTCGGCATCCCGCTGCCCAAGGGCAAAGTCCGCGTCTACAAGGCCGACAAGTCCGGGAGCCAGCAGTTCATCGGCGAGGACTGGATCGATCACACGCCGAAGGACGAGCGGGTGAAGATCAAGATGGGGAACGCCTTCGACGTGGTCGGCGAGCGCACCCAGAGGGACTGGCGGAAGATCGCGAGCAGTCTCTACGAGGTCGAGTGGGAGATCGCGCTGCGCAACCACAAGAAGGAGGACCAGATCGTCACGGTGATCGAGCCGGTGCCGGGCGACTGGCAGGTCCTCAGCTCGACCCACCAGTTCGAGAAGATCGAGGCCCACACGCTCAAGTACGAGATCCCGATCCCCGGGGAGGGGAGCGCGAAGCTCGTCTACCGCGTCCGCATCCGGTTCTGACCGGCGGGGGCCTCCGACTCCCTCCGACCCGTTCGCCCCTTCCTTGCCCTCGCCTCCCCATGCGGGGGGGAGGGCAGAAGGGGCCTTCCGTCGCCGTGCCGTCCGATGTTCCGGAGCGATCCGGCTCCCGCTGGCCCTGCCTCACCTCGCCTTCGCGCTCAGGACCTCGTACACCTGCATCGCCCTGGTTTTCCCCTTGAGCCTCGCCTCCGGCATTGGCCGGCAGTCGAACTCCCCCTGCAGTGCCTGGTAGGTGGTCTCGGTGACGAGGATCGTGGTTCCGAGCTCCTTGTTCAGGGCCTCCACGCGGGCGCACGTGTTCACGCCGTCCCCGATGACCGTGTACTCGAGCCGCCTCCGGGAGCCGATGTTCCCGACCACCACGTCGTCGGTGTGAATCCCGATCCCGATGGCGATGGGCGGCTTGCCGGCGATTCCCCGCTCCCCGTTGATCTTCGCGACGAGCGCCTTCATCCGCAGGGCCGCCAGCACCGCCCGGCGCGGATGATCGGGCGCGTCGCCGATGGAGCCGAAGACGACCAGCATGCCGTCGCCCATGAACTTGTCCAGCACCCCGTTTTGCTCGAAGACGGCCTCCACCATTTCGGAGAAGTAGTCGTTCAGGAAGGTCACCACCTGCTCCGGCGTCATCGTCTCGGACATGGTCGTGAAGTCGCGGATGTCGGAGAAGAGGATGGTGGCGCGCCGGATCTCGCCGCCGAGGTTGATCTGACCCTTCAGGATCTCCTCCGACACCTGCGTCGTGACGTAGCGGCCGAAGACCTCTTTGATCCGATCCCGCTCCCGGAGGCCCCGGACCATCCCGTTGAGGGCTTCCGCAAGCTGCCCCATCTCGTCCCGGCCCGCATCCGGGGCTTGCACGGTGAGATCCCCGTCGCGCACGCGCCGGACCAGGCGCAGCACGGCCTGGAGGGGTCGCCGGATGTAGAGGGAGACCTGGGGGGCGACCAGGAGGCTGAGGGCTACGAGCCCCGCCGTCGCCAGCAGGAACTCGTTCCGCAGGTTGCGCATCCGGACCAGCGCTTCGTGGATGTCGACCTCTGACAGGAGAGCCCAAGGCTTTGGATTGATCGTGGCGGCACTCTTGACCGCGCGGTAGACCATGAGCCGCTCTTGACCGGCCTTGTTCCTCGCGACGACCCAGCCGCTCTGGCCCTGGAGGCCCTGCTGGACCGCAGCGTACGTGGAGATGTCGTCGTCGATGCGGGCGGCGTCGGGGTGGCCTAAGATGCGCCCCTCGTGGTTCGTCACCACGATGTACCCGGTCTCCCCGAACCGGGTCGCGCCGAGGAGCTCCCGTAGTTCGTCCTGGAGATCGTAGCGTGCGGTCAGGGCCCCCTGGACCGCGCCCCCGGGGCCCCGCACCGGGACGCCGAGGAGGAGCACGTACCGCTTGAAGACCGGCGAGAAATAGACCTCCGAAGCGAAAGGCTTCCCTTCGAGGCTGAAGGCTGCCGCCACGCGGCTCAGGGTCTCGGTCGCTCCGGTGAGGCTGCTCGATGTGAGGAGTCCGCCTTGCTGGTCGAGGACATCGATCTGGAGAAACCGGGGATTGAAGCGCTGGATGCTCTGGAACTCCTGCTGGAGCTGCCTCGAGGCCGGGCCGGCCACGCGCGAGGCCACTCCCCCGGCCAGGTTGCCGAGCTGCCGCAGGGCGTCCTCGATCTCCTGACGGATCTCCCGCTCGACGATTTCGCCGACATTGCCGAGCTGCTCCACCGTCTCTTCGAACAGGATCCGCCGGCCGGCGTGGTAGCCCCAGACCCCCAGCACGACCGACGTCGCGATCCCGAGGCCGCCCAAGGCCAGCATCAGGGTCAGGCCGAAGCCGTTCTCCATCCGGGACAACCAACGGAGCCGCGCGACGGCGAGGAGGACCGCGAGGCCCGCCCCGACCGCCACGAGGGTGAGGATCACGGAGGTGGGCATGGGGCGATCCTTTCCGCGAGGTTTGTCACGTTTCCTCTCGAGCGAGCCCGGATGGCATCGCGTCCACGTCGCGAAATCAACCGAGCGTCCCCCCTGGCCGCGCGACCTCCGTCCGGCCGGCACTGCCCGCGTGTGACCAGGGTGACGAGAGCCGGTTCGCCGCGGCCCCCGGTTCGG
>CAZDYT010000435.1:0-4200 GCA_964509395.1 uncultured bacterium | reverse complement strand
GGCTTCATGCCGAGTTCAAGCGGGAGGAGGGTATCTATGACATCAGGTGTTCGACTTAAACTGGTTTTCTGCTGCGCGGTGGCCGTTCTTCTTCTGACTGTTCCAGCTTGGGCTGAAACCGTCGTCAAGTGTGCCAAGCCACCGGGAGAAGAGGTCAAATGCGAGAGCAGTCAGGCGGCGATTTGTGACGTTAAGGAAGGAGCAGTCTACGGTAGTTGCAGTACTCCGCCCAAGGAAAGCAGTGGCCACGCACTCAACGCGTGGCTGCTCTCCAGCGTGTTTGGTCGGCCGGTGGCTCCGGATGAAGTGGCGCAGGGGCGGCACAGTGACGTTCTGGTCGCGCGGCGTTGGCAGGCTGGCAGCAGAATTGTGACGTTCAGGCCCCCCACGCAAAGGTAGCGACCGGGTCAGGGCCCTGTGGGGCGGCGACGACGGGAAGACACTCGTTGCTACCGGGCAAGGCATGTCACGCCTAACCCCGCGGTGGAGCGGACGCGCTTAGGGCTCGCAAAGAAATAATGTGATCATTTCTAGAGCTGGGATGTACGTATGGTGACGTGCGAGACTACTCGCGTATGGCAGCGCGGGCGTCCGTCTCGGAAGCCGACCGGCGATGGCTCAAGGCACTGGGCACCCTGAACGAGGCGCAAGTCCGGCTGTTCGTGGCGGAGCAGGCGCTCCGGCTGGGTCGCGGAGGGATCAGCCGCCTCGCCCGCCTGACGGGCATGTCCCGGGCCACGATCGCGAAGGGAAGCTCGACATCCTGGTCAACAACGCCGGCGTCCAGAAGGCCCAGGCGATCACGGAGACGAGCGCCGAGGACTGGGACCGGATGATGGCCGTCCACCTCCGAGGGACCTTCCTCTGCTGCCGCGAGGTGGTGCCGCACATGCAGGCGCGGGGGAGCGGGAAGATCATCAACATGGCCTCGCAGCTCGCGTACGCGGGGCGGGCGCGGTACACGGCCTACTCGGCGGCCAAGGGCGGCGTCCTCAGCTTCACACGCGCGCTCGCCCAGGAGCTGGCGCCGGCGATCCAGGTCAACGCGGTGGCGCCGGGGCTCATCGACACGGGCTTCGATCCGCTGCCGGAGAGCCGCAAGCGGGAGATCGCGGAGTTGCTCCCGCTCAAGCGACTCGGCCGCCCGGGCGATGTCGCGCCGGTCCTCGTCTTCCTGGCCTCCGACGAGGCCCGCTACTTCTGCGGTCAGACGCTGGGGCCCAACGGCGGCGAGGTGATGCCGTGAGGGGCCGGGAGGCACGGGGGCGCGAGGGGATACCGTGAGGCCGAACGGAGTCATCGGTCCCCCGGTGAGAGCGAGGAGGCGCTATGCGTGGGGTGGTCTTCCTCGGTGAGCGGACGCTCGAGCTGCGGGAGTTTCCCGACCCGACGCCGGGGCCCGGCGAGGTGGTGATCGCCATCAAGGCGTCGGGCATGTGCGGGAGCGACCTCCACGCCTACCGCGCGCCGCGGAGCGGCGGCGCCGCAGCGGCCCTGGGCCTCACGGGCGGCGGGGGCCCCGTCATCGCCGGCCACGAGCCCTGCGGCGTCGTCGCGGCCCGCGGCCCGGGCGTGCCCGTGCCGGCGGCGCCGGTCGGCCGGCGCGTCATGAACCATCACTACAAGGGCTGCGGCTACTGCCAGCACTGCCGCGTCGGCTGGTCGCAGCTCTGTCCGCACGGCGCCCTGGTCTACGGCGTGACCGGCCACGGCGGGCACGCGCCCTTCATGAAGGTCCCGGCCAGCACGCTCGTGCCGCTTCCGGACGAGCTCTCCTTCGAGGAGGGCGCGGCGATCTCCTGCGGGACCGGGACCGCGTACCAGGCCCTGAAGCGCCTGGAGGTGTCGGGGCGCGACACCCTGGCGGTCTTCGGGCAGGGGCCGGTGGGGCTCAGCGCGACCTTGCTGGGGGCGGCCATGGGGGCGCGCGTCGTCGCGCTGGACGTCGTCGCCGAGCGGCGGCAGCTCAGCAAGGAGTTCGGAGCCGAGGCGGTCCTCGACCCGCGCGCGGTCGACCCGGTGGCGGCGCTGCGGGAGCTCACGCGCGGCGAGGGCGTGGACGCGGCGCTCGACTGCACGGGGAACCCCGAGGCGCGGGTCGCGGCCGTCCGGAGCGCGCGCACCTGGGGGCGCGTCTGCTTCGTGGGCGAAGGGAACACGACCACGTTCGACATCAGCCGGGACCTGATCCGCAGGCAGCTCACGATCCACGCGTCGTGGACCTTCAGCGCGGTCGGGCAGGCGGAGTGCGCCTGGTTCATCGTGGACCGCCATGTCCCCCTCGAGCGCCTGCTGACGCATCGGTTCACCCTCGATCAGGCCGCCGAGGCGTACCGGCTGTTCGACACGCAGACGACCGGCAAGGGCGTCTTCGTGTTGTGACGGCTTCATGGCGCTCCCGCTCCGGCTCGAAGGAGGTGACGGCGCCCCGGCCCGCGCGATCGCCATCCTCGACTGACGGCGACCGGTGAAGAACGGACCTCGGTTCAGGCGATTCGTCGCCGTTGACTGGTCAGGAGCCCGCGATGCCGCCATCCAGCGGCGAGCCATTTGGGTCTGCACGATCGAGAGCGGGGACGAGCCTTTCCGAGTCACCGAGCTTCGGCATCGCCGGGACCGACAGGAGACGGTTGAGTATCTGTCGAATCTCGCGGCGGACCGGCGGCCTACGCTCGTGGGGCTGGACTTTCCCTTCTCATATCCGGAACGGTTTCTCGATGTTCTTGACGCCGATGACTTCCAGGCGCTCCTCCGGCGAATGCGGCGCGAGGCGGGACGAATCGAGCAGTTCGTCAACCGGAGGATCGGGCCGTGGTGGCGGAAGTGGGCGACCGATGACCTCGGTGGCCGCCGTGTCGTCGAGCGCGAGCCCGGAGCGAGAGGGGCCGAGTCTCCGCTCCGGGCGCTCCGGATGTCGGACCGCCGGTACGACTTCGCGGGCGCCAAGCAGGTCAGCAAGGCAGCCATCACCGGCATGGCTGCGATTGGAGACCTCCTTGACCGGGTTCCCTCGGCTCGGGTCTGGCCTTTCCACCGGGACTGGTCACGCGGCTCTCTGGTGCTGGCCGAGATCTGGCCGAGGCTCGCTCTGGGCAGCGTCGTCAAGACGGATTCCCGGGCTCGGAGGCTCCACGCTGCCAACCTAGAGCGCCAGGGGCTCCTCCTGTCCGCTGGGCAGAAGCGCGATGCCGTCGCCTCCGACGACGCGCTCGATGCGCTGATATCCGCCCTGGAGATGGCCCGGGGCGGCTGGCGGCCGGCCGAGCTTGCCCGCCTGCCCGCGGCGGCGGCGCGCGAGGGCTGGATTCTCGGCATCCCCTGGCATCCCGTGACGCGAGAGGCACTGCCCGGCCAAGCCGGAGGGAGGCATCCATGAACCCCATCACCCCCCATCTCACCCACGCGGAGCGGCAGGCTCGGCGGGAGCACCTGGACGGGTTGATCCGCGACGCCGGGATGAAGGTTCCCCCCGCCATGCAGGCGCTGGGGCGGGAGGTCTTCGCCGACGGCGCGCTCCGGACGAAGCAGAAGGAACTGACGGCGCTGGCGGTCGCCGTGGCGGGCAACTGCTGGGAATGAACGGAGCACCGCATGGGGGAGGTTCTCCTCCAGGGGGCGTCGGACGCCGAGATCGCGGAGACCCTCGACATCGCCCTCTACATGGGCGGCAGCCTCGTCCTCAAGATGGTCCGCTACGCCTTCCAGATCCTCGAGGAGCTGAGGCGTGAGGGGGACCCGAAAGCCGTAGAGTGAGCGGACCGTTCGACCTCGTCCTCGCGGGCTGCTGGCTCGTGGGCCAGGCGGACCTCGTGGACCTCGGCGTGCGCGACGGGCGGATCGTCGCGCTGGGCGATCTCGCGACCCCGCCGGCGCCCCGGGTGCTCCCGGTCGCCGGCCGGGTCGTCGTGCCGGGCTTCGTGGACGCCCACGTGCACCTCGACAAGGCCTTGCTCCTCGACCGGGCGCCGAGCCGCGAGGGCACGCTCGCCGAGGCGATCCGCGTCACCGCCGAGGCGAAGCGCCGGTTCACCGTGGAGGACATCCGCGCCCGGGCGCGGGCCGTCCTCGACCTGGCGGTCGGCCACGGGACGACCGCGATGCGGAGCCACGTCGAGGTCGATCCCCTCGTCGGGCTCAAGGGGGTGGAGGCGCTCCTGCCGCTCCGGGCGGAGTACGCGGACCGGCTCGACCTCCAGCTCT
>CAZDYT010000434.1:2604-4205 GCA_964509395.1 uncultured bacterium | reverse complement strand
GCTCAGCCCGACGCCGACGGGCCGCCCCAAACGGCCCGCGGGAAACTCACGCTAGCGGCAGCCGGAGGGCGGCGTGCCGGGCGCCTTGCGCGGAACGAGCATGCACCCGAACGTGGCCGGTCGCGTGCGGTGCTCCGCCAGGGTCTTCTCGAGGCGGGCGAGGGTGCGGTCGCGCCGGGCGAGCCCGATCCCGTAGATGGCGAGGTCGTTCACCAGCCGCGTGTAGAAGAAGTGCTCGGCGTCGCCGCCGTCACGCATGCACGCCGACGGCTTCCGGGCGAGGCGCAGCAGCGGGCCGAGGGCGGCGACGTACTCCCCCAGGACGGGCTCGTCCCGCAAATCGCGCGGGATCTCGGGAAAGCGCCCGAGCAGCTCGTCGACAGTCATCGGCGCCGCTCCCACGCGAGAACCAGAAGCGGGAGGGCCACACGCGTCCGGGGTCCGCGGAAGCCGAATCTGGATCGGGCTCATACGCTCACCCTCCTTCGGTGCGTCCCCATTATAGCCGGACAGCGCCCTGACGTGGGCGGTGCGCCTCGGCCCGGGCGGGGATCTCGGCCGCCCCGGCCCTCAGGCACGGTCGGGCGCGATCCTGACGAGCTGCTTGCCGACGTTCTTCCCCTGGAGCATGCCAAGGAAGGCGGCCGGGGCGTTCTCCAGGCCGTCGACGATGGCTTCCCGGTACTTGAGCTTCCCCTGCCGGAGCCATTCGGCGAGCTGGCGCAACGCCGGCTCCCGGCGTGCGGCGAAGTCCCAGACGATGAAGCCCTGGACACGCACCCGGTTGACCAGGACGAAGCGCTCGTTGCGGGGCGCCAGCTCGGGCTTCTCGAGGTTGTACTGCGAGATGAGGCCGCAGACGGCGAAGCGGGCAAACGGGTTCACGTGGCGCGAGACGGCCTCGGCGATGCGCCCGCCCACGTTGTCGAAGTAGACGTCGATACCGCGCGGGCAGGCCTCGGCCAGCGCGGCGTCCAAATCCGCCGCGCTCTTGTAGTCGATCCCGGCGTCGAAGCCGAGCTCCCGCACGATGTACTCGACCTTCTCCTTCGACCCGGCGAGGCCGACTGCCCGGCAGCCCCCGAGCTTGGCGATCTGGCCGACGATCGCGCCGACAGCCCCGGCGGCCGCCGAGACGACCACCGTCTCGCCAGGTTTCGGCTGGCCGACCTCGAGCAGGCCGAAGTAGGCCGTCAGGCCCGGCATGCCGAGGACGCCGAGCGCGGTGGAGATGGGCGCCAGGCTCGGGTCGATCTTGCGGGCTTCGGTCCCCCGCGAGACGGCGTACTCCTGCCAGCCCAGGCGCTCCTCGATGACGTCGCCGGCGGCAAAGTCGGGGTGGTGCGAGCGCACCACCTCCCCGACGATCGCCCCGACCATGACCTCCCCGATGGCGAGCGACCGCGCATAGGACGGCGCCTCGGACATGCGCCCCCGCATGTACGGGTCGAGCGAGAGGTAGCGCGCGCGAACCAGGAACTCGCCGGGACCCGGCTCGGGAATCGGCGTCTCGACCAGGCGGAAGTCGCTCGGCTTGGGCAGGCCGACTGGGCGGGCGGCCAGCACGATCTGGCGGTTGCGCGGTGGCGTCATGGCGGCGC
>CAZDYT010000434.1:0-2594 GCA_964509395.1 uncultured bacterium | reverse complement strand
CCTCAGGTTACGGCCGGGCGCTCGGTCGAGTACTTCTCGTAAAGCCGGTCCTCCACCACGCGGCGCAAGCGCGTGACCGCTTCGTGGATCTCCGCGTAGGACGTGTAGAGCGGGGTGACCCCCAGCCGGATGTTGTCGGGCTCGCGGAAGTCTCCGATGACGTGCATGTCCTCGGTGAGCGCGCGGTTGATGCGCCACCCCTCGGGGTGTCCGAGGGCGACGTGGGAGCCGCGTCGGCTCGCTTCGCGCGGGGAGTTCAACCTGAACCCGAGCGGAGCGAGGAGTGCCTCCCACAACCCGACCAGGTACTCCGTCTGCCGAACCGACTTGGCGCGGAGCCGGTCGAGCCCGGCCTCCTGGAGGAGATCCACACCCGGCTCGATGGCCGCCAGCGAGAGGACCGGCGGCGTCCCGGCGAGGAAGCGCCCGATCCCGGGCGCGGGGGCGTACTCGAGCGCGAAGTCGAATGGCCCCTCGTGGCCGAGCCAGCCCCAGATCGGGCTCAACAGGCCCTCCTGGAGATCGCGCCGGATGTAGAGGAACGCGGGGGCCCCGGGGCCACCGTTGAGATACTTGTAGGTGCAGCCGACCGCCAGATCCACGCCCGCCTCACCGAGGGCGAGGGGCATCGCGCCGACCGAGTGGCTCACGTCCCAGAGCATCAGCGCCCCCGCCCGGTGCGCCCGCCTGGTCACCGCGCCGAGGTCGTAGAGGAAGCTCGACTTGAAGGCGGCGTGGCAGAGCGCGACGAGCGCCGCGTCGGCGCCGAGCGCGGCGGCCAGCGCCTCCGTCGACGTCGTCAGCCCGTCCGGCGAGCGGACGATCTCGAGCCGGTGCCCCGCGCCGGCCAGCCGGACCGCCCCCTGCAGGATGTAGAGGTCGGAGGGGAAGTTGAGGTCGTCCGTCACGACCCTGCGCCGGCCGGGGCGCGCCGCGAGCGCCGCCATGACCAGCTTGAAGAGGTTGACCGAGGTGGAGTCGGTGACGACGACCTCGTCCGCGGAGGCGCCGAGGAGCCGGGCGAGCTTCGCCCCGACCCGGCGCGGCGCCTCGATCCAGCCCTCGTTCCAGACGCGGATGAGCCGCCCGCCCCACTCCTGCTCGACGACCTCCCGCAGGCGGGCGATGCTGCGCCGGGGGAGCCGGCCGAGGGAGTTCCCGTCGAGGTAGATCAGGGTGGGGTCGTCGATGACGAACTCGGCACGGAAGCGGGCGAGCTCGTCCGCCGCGTCCAGGTCGCGCGCAGAGGCGGCGTCGGTCCGCACCGGCATGGCCTCAGGCGCAGATGTCGGCGATCATCGCGGCGAAGACGCGCGTACAGGTCAGGATCTGCTCGATGGACGTCCAGCGGTCGGCCGAGGTCTCGTCGAACCCGCCCGCGGGGCCGTAGAGACAGCACGGGATGCCCGCCGCGTAGAGGTGCGAGGTGTCGTTGCCCGCGTAGCTCTGCGGCACCACCGCCCCGACGGTAGGCTCGACGCCCGTGAGGGCGGTCACGTTGGCCTTGAGCGTCTGGACCAGCGGGTGATCCGTGGGCGCGGACAGGGGCCGCATGACCTCCCGCATGATACGCCGCTCCGGCTTCGCGGGAAACTCGATCTCGTAACGGAGCTCCCGGTCGGCCGCCGCCAGAGCCTCGAGCGCCGCACGGATGTCGGCGAGGATCGACTCCGGTGTCAGGCCCTGGGGGAAGCGGACGTCCACGAAGATCGAGCAGACGTCCGGCACGAGGTTCGGGCCGCGCAGCTCCCAGTCGCGACCCCGGCCGCCCACGATGCTCCCCACGCAGAGCCGCGGGAGGGCGGGGAGATCGGGGTCGCGCTCCCCCTTGAGCTGGAGCCGCTCGAGCGCCCGGACGACACCCGCCATCTTGCCGATGGCATTGATCCCCGCCTCCTGCCGCGAGACGTGGGCCGTGCGCCCGATGACGTGGACGACCAGCTCGAGCACGCCCGTGTGCTTGGTGATGACGTTCCGCGTGCCGTAGGGCTCCGGGACGATCGCCGCGTCGGCGCGGACTCCCTGCTCGAGCATGTGGACGGTGCCCACGCCGCCCTGGAGCTCCCCCACGACGCACGCGAGGAGGATGTCGCCGCGCAAGGGGATGGCCGCGCGCTTCGCCGCGACCGCCGCCATCACCATGGCCGCGTCGCCCCCCTTCATGTTGTAGATCCCGGCCCCGTAGAACCGGTCGCCCTCGATACTCGGCCGCCACGGGTCGCGCACCCAGCCGCTCGGGATCGGGTCGATGTCGATGTGGCCGTTGAACATGAGGCTTCGGCCGCCTCCGGCCCCCGGCAGGCGCGCGATCGTCTGGAAGCGCCCCGGGTCCACTTCCTGGAGCTGGGACTGGAAGCCGTGCCGCTGGAGAAAGCCGTGGAGGAACTCGGCGACGGCCGTCTCCTCGGTCGTGTAGCTCGGGATCTCGACCAGCTTCGTCGCGAAGTCGATCACCTCGTCCCGATGGATCTCGGCGAGGATGCGGTCCTTGATCGTGCTGCCCACGCCTCGTCGCCCCCTCACCCTGGCCCTCTCCCCCCGATGGGGGAGAGGGAAACTCGGCGGCGCGGTTAGAACGCGGCGTCGATGGCGCT
>CAZDYT010000433.1:0-4210 GCA_964509395.1 uncultured bacterium | reverse complement strand
CCAACGAGTTCGAGCTCCTGCCCTCCGGCGAGCCCGGCGGGGCGGACGTCTTCCAGGCGCGGGTGGAGAAGGCGACGTATCTGGGCGACAAGATGGACTACCGGCTGGCGCTGGGCCAGGGGCTCGCGCTGCGCGTCCAGAACGACGCGCGAGAGCGCCTGGGTCCGGGGGCGGCCGTCCGAATCCGGCTCCCGCGCGCGCGCTGCTGGCTCGCGGCGGAGTGAGGGCGAGAGATGACGGCACACGACCGGATCCGCGTGGGGCACCTGACGAAGGACGAGTTCACCGAGGCCATGCGGCAGGGACGGTGGTGCCTCCTGCCGTTCGGCGCCATCGAGCAGCACGGGCCGCACCTCCCGCTGGCCACGGACCTGATCGAGGCGGAGCACGTCTGCGCGGCGGTCGCCGAGCGCGTCGGCGGTCTGGTGGCGCCCGGCCTCCCTTACGGGATCTGCCGGACGATGCGGCATTTCCCCGGCACCATCTCGCTCAGCGCCGCGACATTCCAGAGCGTCGTCCGGGAGGTCGTCGCCGAGTACGTCCGCCACGGGGCCCGGAAGCTCGCGCTCTACTCCGGCCACGCCGAGCCGGCGCACCTCGAGGCGCTGCGCGAAGCGGTGCTCCCGCTGGTGGACGCCGACCCGGGCCTGATCGTCCTGGTCATCGGGCCCTACGCGTTCCTCGAGCCCGTGCGGCGTCAGGCCGGGCTCACGGACCGGGACGGCCACGCCGGCTCCCTCGAGACCTCGACCATGCTGGCCGTGGCCGGATCCACGGTGCGGCTGGATCGCCTCCCCGAGGTCCCCGACCGACCCCGCCTCTCCGAGTTCCGCGTCCTGGCGCATCCCGAGGCGGAGTTCCCGACCGGCGTCCGCGGTGACACCTCCAAGGTCTCGCGCGAGCTCGGCGAGCGCGCGATCCGCCACGTCGTGACCGAGTTCGCCCAGCTCCTCGAGCGGGTCGATCGCGAAGCGCCTGCATGACGCCCAGCGGGCGCGCCCCGGCGACACCCTGGCGCGCCGTGGTGCACGCGGCGCTCCGGGCCGCGCACGCCGCGATCCGTCGCCTGGATCCGCACGCGGGCCAGCGCGTCGTCGCCGGACGGGCCGCGGGGTACCGCCCCTGGGATCCCGAGGTCATCGGCGTGGACACGGCGGCCGAGCGCGCGGTGATCGGCGCGCTCCGGCGGGCCGGGGTGCGCGGGACGCTGCTTTCGGAGGAGGCCGGCGAGCGCCCGATGGGCCGGACGGGCCGTCAGCCCGAGCCGGTCTACGCGATCCTGGATCCGTTCGACGGGAGCCTCATGTACCGGCGCGGCATCCGAGCCCACTGGTTCACGGCGCTGGGCATCTACGGCGCCGACGGGTCGCCGCGAGCCGCCGGCCTCATCGACCACATCACCGGGGAGGTGATCCTGGCGGACCGGGCCGGCGCCGTCCGCGTCGCCCGGGCCGGCGCCCGGCCCGCGCCGGTGCGCCCGGCGCCGACGGCGAGCCTGGACGGCGCCTTTCTCGAAGCCTACCTGATGAAGCCGGCCTTCCTCTACCCGACGGCGACGGCGCTGCGGCCGCTCTTCGAGCGGGCGAAGTTCATCCTCGCCAACGGCGGGCCCGGCGGCTTCGCCGACGTGGCCGCCGGGCGGATCGACGTCTACCTGGCCTGGCGCGAGGCGCTGACCGAGGTCTTCTCCGCCGCCTACATCGCGGAGCGCGCGGGGTGCGTGGTGAGCCAGTGGGACGGCTCGCCCGTGCGCTTCCGTCCCGACATCCACGCGCTGCACAGCCTCGTGTGTAGCGCCAACCCGCGCCTGCACGCCGAGGTGCTGCAGGCGCTCCGGGGCATCACGCCCCCGAAAGGACCCCCGTCATGAAGCTCGGGTGCATCTGCGGCTGCTTCAACCGCTCCTTCGATGCCGGGCTGATGGATCAGCTCCAGTTCCTCGAGCGCTGCGCCGGGGACCTCAAGGTCGCGGGCGCCGAGCTCCAGGACATCCACTTCCCCGAGACGCGGCCGGCCTACCTCCGGCGACTCCGGCGGACCGCGAGCGACCTGGGCCTTGCCCTCATCGGCATCGGCGTCCACAACGACTTCGGCCGCGCCGAGCCCACGTGGCGCCAGAGCGAGGTCGTGAAGGTCAAGCAGTGGATCGAGGTGGCGGCCGAGATCGGCGCCCGGCAGGTCCGGGTCTTCGCCGGCCACCCGGAGGGCGCCGTCGCCGAGCGCTGGCCGGCGATGATCGCCGCGCTGCGGGAGGCGGCGGCCTTCGCCGGCGAGGCCGGCGTCCGGCTCGTCCTCGAGAACGAGGCCGGGTTCACGCGAGAGGCGGCCGAGCACCTCCGCATCGTGGAGGAGGTGGGTCACCCGGCGCTCCGCCCGCTCCTCGACACCGGGAACTACCCCGACGGCTGGCGCTCGGTCCTCGCGACCGCGCCCCACGCGGTCCACGTCCACGCCAAGTTCTGGCAGGTGGATCCGACCGGCGCCGAGCCGACGATGGACTACCCGGGGCTCCTCGCCGGCCTGCGGCGCCGGCGGTACGACGGCTGGATCACCTTCGAGTACGAGGCCGCCGAGGACGAGGCCACGGGGGTCCCGCGGGCGCTCGAGTACCTGCGGCGGCTCGTCGCCGCGGCCTGAGAGGCGCCCGAATGCCACGCATCCGGATCGGCGTCGTCGGCTGTGGCCTCATCGCCCAGATGATGCATCTCCCGCACCTCAGGGAGCTGGACGACCTCTACGAGCTCGTGGCGCTCTGCGATCTCTCGCCCGGGACCCTCCGGTTCGTCGGGGAGCGCTGCGGCGTGACCCGGCGCTACGACGACTGGCGGGATCTCCTGAAGGAGCCGCTGGATGCCGTCCTGATCACGACCACCGGCTCCCACGCCCCGATCGCCCTGGCGGCGCTGCGCGCCGGCAGGCACGTCCTGACCGAGAAGCCGATGTGCTACACCCTGCGGGAGGCCGACGAGCTCGCGGAGGTGGTGGCGCGCACGGGGCTCACCTTCATGGTCGCCTACATGAAGCGCTACGACCCGGGCTACCGGCTGGCACTCGCCCAGCTGCCACCCGTGCTCGGCGACCTCCGCTACGTGCAGGTGACCGTCTTCCACCCCTCGGAGCGGGCGCAGATCGCGCACCACGACATCCGCCGCGTCCGCGACGTGTCGGCGGACGTCCTCGCGCGCCTCACCGCCGAGGAGGACGCCCTCATCCGCGAAGCCATCGGCCCCTTCACGCCGCGGGAGCGCTGGGCCTTCGGCGAGGCGCTGCTCTCGACGCTCGTCCACGACGTGAACGCCGTTCGCGGCCTGGTCGGGGAGCCCGCCGAGGCGGTGGCGACGGAGTTCTGGGCGGGGAGCGAGTCCCTGGTGAGCCTGCTCCGCTATCCGCAAGGGTTCCGCGTGCTCCTGAGCCTCCAGTACCTCTGGGACCTCGCGGACTACCGCGAGGAGATCGGCCTCTACGCGCCGGGTGCGCGCCTCCGCCTCTGCTTTCCCTCTCCCTTCTTCCGCAACGAGCCCACGCCCGTCGTGGTCTCCGGCATGGAGGGGGACGCGGCCTGGGAGAAGCGGATCGTGGCGTCCCACCGCGAGGCCTTCAAGGAAGAGCTGGTCCACTTCGCCGAGTGCGTGGCGCAGCACCGGGAGCCGCTCACCTCCGTGCACGACGGGCGCGGAGACGTCGTGTGGCTCCACCGGATCTGGGCAGCCCGCACGGAGGCGTCGAGACGAGAGCTCGCGGGGCCGGTTGACTCGCGCTGACGCCTGCCGCAGAGTGGAGCGGTGCGTCCGCGTGCATCGGGTGAGCCTCCGGACTTCGTCGCAGTCGGCCACCTCACCGTGGACGAGACGCCGCGCGGCCTCCGGCCGGGAGGCTCCGTCCTCTACGCGGGGCTTCTTGCCCATCACCTCGGGCTGCGGGTGGGCCTCGTCACGAGCCACGGCCCCGACTTCCCGCGGGAGGTCGTGCCGCCGGAGATCGAGGTCGTCGCGGTGCCGGCTCCCGCGACGACGCGCTTCGCGCTCCGCTACGCGCCGGCCGGGCGGACGCTCACGCTCCGCGCGCGGGCGACGGCCCTGGCGCCCTTCCACCTGCCCGCCCACTTCGCCGAGACGGGGCTCGCCTACCTCGCCCCGGTGGCGGACGAGGTGTCGCCGGACTTCGCCGCCGCCTTCCCCCAGGCCGCGGTCGGCGTGGGGGCGCAGGGCTG
>CAZDYT010000432.1:0-4231 GCA_964509395.1 uncultured bacterium | reverse complement strand
CTTTGAGGAAGCTCATGAGGTTCGGGTCGGTGCGCCAGCGCTTCACGGTGTCCGGCTCCGGGATGTCGCACCGAGCGAGCGCTTTGGCTTTCATGTCGAGGTCGATTTCCGCGTAGACGTGGGTGGTGTTGAGGGAGACATGGCCGAGCCACGCGCGGATGGTGTTGATGTCGACCCCGGCGCGCAGCAGATGCACGGCGCAGGTGTGCCGCAGCGTGTGGGGGCTGACGCGTTTCGTGGCGAGCGACGGGGTGCTCGCGCGGGCCCGGGTCACGGTGTGCTGTACCAGGCGGTAGATCCCGAATCGGGTCAGCGGCCGCCCCTGGCGGTTCCGGAACACCGCATCATGCGGCGCGTGGCCGAGCACCAGCCGGGTGAGCGTGTCGGCGGTGACGGGCCAGAGGGGACAGGATCGGGCTTTGCGGCCTTTGCCGAGGAGGCGGACCGAGGGCGAGGAGCCCAGCGTGAGGTCCGCGACCGTGACGTGGACCGCCTCGTCGACCCGCGCGCCCGTGTTGTAGAGGAAGAGGAGGAGCGCATGATTGCGGGCCCCCTGCGCTGTGCGGCCGCTGTGAACCCTCAGGAGTGCGTCCATCTCGGGTTTGTCGAGATAGGCCATGGCGGGGGTGGCGGTCTTCTTGAAGGGGATGGCCCGGATGGCGGCACACCAGGCGAGGTGCTCCGGGCTGCGCAGGCCGATAAACTTCGCGAGCGAATGAATCGCGCCGAGGCGCTGGTTCCGCGTCCCCACCCGACAGCCGCGCGCGGTCTCCAGATGCTCGAGGAAGCGACGGAGCAGGCGCGGGGACAGATCCTCGACGGCCAAGCGATCGATCGGGGTCGTGGTGGCCGCGCTCAGGAAGGGGAGCAGCAGGGTCAGGGTATCGCGGTAGCTGGCCTGAGTATTGCGCGCCAAGTTGCGTTCCGCGACGAGGTGTTCCAGGAGGAATCGCCGAATCCAGGGGCCGATCCCCGTGCGGTCAGTCATGGCGGACCTCGGGGCGGGCGTACTGCTCGAAGCGCCGACTGGCTTCCTGCAGTAGCTCCGGGGTCATGGTCAGATATCGCTGGGTGGAGGCGAGGTCGACGTGCCCCAGATACGTGGCCAAGTGGGGCAGCAACCGCTGGACATCCGCCCCCGCGCGATACCAGGCAATGAGCCGATGGACCGCCGCGGTGTGGCGCAGGTCATGGAGACGCGGTTGATACCGGGCACCCTCTTCGCGGCGGATCCCGGCGTGCCGACGGACGCGGCCAAACTGGCGATTGGCGTTGTCATAGCACAGGCCGTGGCCCGTGCGCGTGGCGAAGAAGGCCGAGGCCTCACCTGCCGGCAGGGGCAGGTGCCGGCGTCGGGTGACGTAGGCCGTCAGGGCGCGCGTCAGCTGCGGGCCCGTGGGGACGAGGCGCGTCTTGAAGAACTTGGTGTCGCGGCCGGTCACCAGCCGCTGCTCCGCGTCGACGTCGTGGATCGTCAGGGTGAGGGCTTCCCCGATGCGCAGCCCCGTCCCGTACAGCAGGAGCAGGAGGGTCCGGAAGGTCGGGGCCCGCAAGGGGCAGCGGGGGTGCTGAAGCGTGTCCGTGGCCGCCACGAGACGGGCGAGCTCGTCGGAGGAGTAGATGTACGGTGTCAGCGATGGGGGGAATCGTGGTGCCAGCACCGGCACGGGCGAGGTGGTCGCGAAGCCGCGACTGAGGGCGAAGCGATAGAAGCCGCCCAGGATGACCCATTTGTTCCGCCAAAACGTCGTGACCGGTCCGGGGCCGGCGATGAACGCCCGCACCGCCTCAGGTGACACGGCCGTCAGGGCGACGTCGCCGATCGCGCGAGCAAAGGCGCGCAGCTGCGCGGCCTCCGATCGAAAGTGCATCCCGAGCGACCGCTTGAAGGCGACATAGGTGGCGATGGCGTCGGTGAGGGTCATGGCAGGCCTCCCAGATCAAAGGCGGCGACCTCGCGGAGGTGAGGGAGATCCACCTTGGCGTAGACGCGAGTGGCCGAGGGGCTCCGATGCCCCAGATGATCCCCGATCGCCTTCAAGGAGAAGCCCTCGGCGACCAGACGCGCGGCACAGGCATGACGCAAGGCGTGGGGGCCGCGGTGGGCCGACCGGACCCCGAGGGCCTGCAGCCGGGGAGCGACCACCCCGTAGAGCGCGGCGCGGGACAGCGGGCGAACGGGCGACGTGAGCGTCAGAAACACCTCCCGGTGCACCGAGGGGCGCCGGACCGTGTGCACGTAGCGGAGGATCGCGTTCCCGACCGAGGGCAGCAACGGATAGACTTGAGTGCCTCGCCGCTTGACTCGAGGGACGTGGAGCCGATCGCCGGTCCAATCCACGTGATCGAGGCGCAACGTCACGACCTCGCTGGCCCGCAAGCCGTACATGGCCAGGAGCATCAGGATCGCGCGGTCTCGCACGTCCTGCGGCCGCGGCGTCTCCACGGTCGCGAGCAGGCGCTGCACGTCCGCCCAGTCCGGGCCGCTCGGCAGGCCCTCCAGCGCGTACACACGCGGCGCCTGGATCGCCTCGGCGAGGTGCGATCCGCACCAGCCCCGCGTCGCGCCATGGCGAAGGAATGCCCGCAGGGTCGTGGCCGCGTTGCGTACCGAGACCCGGCCCCACCCATGGGCCCGCCCCTCGGCCAGGTACGCGTCAATGTCGGTCGCCTGCAACGCCGCCAAGGGGCGTGCGAGGCCGCCATACCAGCGCAAGAACTGCGCGATGGCCCCGTGCCGGTGGGCGATGGTCATGGGAGTCAAGCCCCGGTCGTGCGTGGCCCAGTGGTCGTAGTCCTCGAGTTGCGCGTGGAAGGGGATCGGGGCGGTCGGTTCGCGAAGACAGCCCAGGAAGCGAAGCCAGGGCCGGGCGACATCCACGAACCGCCTCCGGGACCAGCGCGTGTGACGACCGGGCCCCCGGCCGGCCACCGCGCGCACCTGGTCGAGGGTGACGTCCAACGTGGGATACGCCCGGCGGAGCTGGTGAGCGACCCAGAGCAGGGTCCTGGTTTTGAGCCACATCGTGGTGCGCGAATCACCCCGCTGCGCGCAATGGGCGAGGTATCGCGCGCGCTCGGCCGCGTATGGGGCAACTCGATGCCGCGCAAGGGCGGACGGACGTGTGAACAGGTCGTCGAACATGGTCGGGACCTCCTTCGCTGATGAGGTGGATGCCCGACCAGGGAACGTGAATTACTTATGTGCGGTCAAGCTGACAAAGAAGAAGGGTTCTCCGGGGTGGTTCAGCCGGCTCCGCAACATAAGGCCGGCCGCCACATAATCTTCGTAGGTTCGCTGGAGGCCCGGCTCGTAGCGACAGGGCACGGTGACGCCGCTCTTTAGCTGGTCCGGGACCACGACGCCCGTGACGCCCTCGAAGTAGGCGAAGGCCCGCTGGTGGCTGGCGATCCAGTCGGGAACCTGCTGCGTGCGTGTCGCTTCGGCGTAGGTGTAGTTCGACGCCCCCAGCACGGCGACGAAGAGCTCGACCTCGATCACCTCGCCGGTCGCGGGATCGATGATGCGCGGCTTCTGGCCGGCGTAGTCGACGAAGCACTTCTCGCCGGCGCGGTGGAGCTGCCGCATGGACAGGCCGCGCCGCTTGAGCCAGCGCCGGTAGATCTCGCAGAACTGGGTGTACCGGTACCCGTCGGGATGCTGCTCGAGGTACTCGAGGTGGAGCAGTTCGAGCGTGACGCCGGCCTTGCGCCGCTCGGCATGCAGGGAAGCACAGTCGGGCCAGGGCCGAGGGCCCTTCCCCGTCGGCCCCGGCGGGTACAGCCGCTGTTCGAGGGCCTCGTCCGACCGGCCCTCGACCTCGGCCCAGCTGAGGCCGGCAGCGCGGGCCCGCCGCTCCACCCCGGAGACGGTCCCCAGCCCGATGCTCAGGCTCTGGGCCACCTCCCGGTGGGTTCGGTCCAGAGCCCACTTCTGGCGGAGGATCTCGCGAATCTTGCGCATGGATAGTCGCTCGGCAGCCACGTCCGCTCCCTTCTGGAGCGGACGGCGCGCCGGACTACCCAGCGTCGCCATGCCTCAGGCGCCCGCTCCCCCTAAGCCTAAGGGGAGGATCGCCTGTTCACGATCCCCGATCTACGTGTTCACGATCCCGATCTGGGCGTTCACCATGCCGATCCAGGCGTTCACCTTGGACCGATCCCGGTGTTCACGTTCGGCCGATCTGAGCGTTCACGATGGACCGAAACGCGCACGCGTGGGAAGCTCGGC
>CAZDYT010000431.1:0-4234 GCA_964509395.1 uncultured bacterium | reverse complement strand
TGGGGATCGCGAACCTGGACGAGGTCGCGGCGGAGCCGAATCCGGTGGTCCGGTACCAGGCGCGCAAAGGTGGGTAGGTCCGGGCGCTCCGCGCCGAAGCGCTCCGCGCGCCGGCTTTGCCGGCGCAAGTTGGGGGGAGGGCTCGGAGGGGGGCGGAGCCCCCTTCCGAGAAGTCCCGCGGGGGGAGTTGGGGATCGCGAACCTGGACGAGGTCGCGGCGGAGCCGAATCCGGTGGTCCGGTATCAGGCGCGCAAAGGTGGGGAGGAGACGGTGATGCCTGACGCCGAGCCCACCATCCTCATCATTGCGGCCAGCGAGCAGGACTCGAACCTCTACTACGCGACCGGCTTCCTGGCCCCGGATCCGTTCATCTTCCTCCAGGGGGGCGGGCGGAAGCTCCTCGTGATGAACGACCTCGAGCTCGACCGGGCCAAGCTGGAGGCGCGGGTCGACGAGGTCCTGTCGTATTCCGCCTACGAGGCGAAGGCCAAGCAGCGCACCCCTCAGCCCACCCTCATCGACACTCTCGCCGTGGTCCTCGAGGAGTACGGGGTGACGGACCTCCTCGTGCCGGCCACGCTCGGCGTCGAGTACGCCGACCGGCTGCGGGAGCGGGGGATACGCCTCAGCTGGAAGCGGGATCCGTTCTTCGAGGAGCGACTCGTGAAGCGCCAGGACGAGGTGGCGGCCATCGAGGCGACCCAGCGAGCGACGGAGCGGGCAGTCGCACGGGCGCTGGGCGTCCTCCGCGAGAGCGACATCCAAGGCGATCGGCTCCACTGGCGCGGCGAGGTGCTGACGGCCGAAGCCCTTCGCAGGGTGATTCACCTCTCGCTCATGGAGGACGACTGCCTGGGTCAGCACACCATCGTGGCGCCGGTGATGCAGGGGGTGGATCCCCACAATCAGGGCTCGGGGCCCATCCTGCCGCACGAGTCCCTCGTCCTCGATGTCTTCCCCCGCTCGAGCCGCACCCGTTACTTCGCCGACATGACCCGCACCGTCGTGCGGGGGCGGGCGTCCGACGCTCTCAAGCGCATGTACGACGCCGTGCTGGCGGCCCAGCTCCGGGGGATCGAGCTCTGTGCCGACGGCGCGGGGGGGGACGGAGTCCACCGGGAGGTCGCCGCCACCCTGGAGCGGGCGGGCTTCGAGACCGGCATGGCGGAGGGCCGGATGCAGGGCTTTTTCCACGGCACCGGCCACGGGGTCGGCCTGGATATCCACGAGCCCCCGCGGGTCTCGAAGGTCGCCAACACGCTAAGGACCGGGCACGTGGTGACCGTCGAGCCGGGGCTCTACTACCCCCGCTGGGGGGCCGTGCGGATCGAGGACATGGTCCTGATCCAGCCGGGTGGATGCCGGAACCTCACGCAGTTCCCCAAGGCACTCGAGCTATAGCCCGAACAACCTGGCGCTGACGCCCGCGCCTGCGAGGCGGGTGTCGGCGCCGCGGTCCGACCGACCTGATCCTAACCTTGCTATCGGCAAGGGGTTTAGGTACGATGAAGTTTGATCCGCCAAGTGGCTCGACAACCCCTCCCCGGAAGCCGTCCGAACCTTGCGGCCCGGGGATGTATCGAGTGCCCACCGAGGTGGGCGAGGGCCGAGGGCGAGGAGACGAGTGTTCATGAGTGAGATGACGCCCTCCGCGACGGCCGTAGCCAAGCCGCGGCGGGGACTGGACCGGGCCGTCGTCCGGTTCGCCGGGGACTCGGGCGACGGGATGCAGCTCACCGGCGAGCAGTTCACCACCGAGTCCGCGTGGGCCGGAAACGACCTGGCGACCTTCCCCAACTTCCCGGCGGAGATCCGGGCTCCGGCCGGGACCCTCTTCGGCGTGTCGAGCTTCCAGCTCCAGTTCGGCAGCCGGCGGGTCTACACCCCAGGGGACCGGCTCGATTGCCTGGTCGCGATGAACCCGGCGGCCCTCAAGGTCCACCTCCCGGACCTCAAAGGGGGCGGCCTCCTGGTCCTGAACACGAACGCCTTCGAAAAGAAGAACCTGGACCGGGCCGGCTACACCACGAACCCGCTGGACGATCCCACCGTCGCCGAGCGCTACCGCCTGCACAAGGTAGACGTCACCCGGTTGACGATGGAGGCCCTCGAGGGCCTGCCGTTGAACGCGAGGGAGAAGGACCGCTGCAAGAACTTCTTCGCGCTGGGGCTCGTCTCCTGGATCTACACGCGGCCGATCGAGCCCACGCTCGACTGGATTCAGAAGCGGTTCACGAAGAACCTGACCATCGCCGAGGCCAACACGCGCGCGCTGAAGGCGGGCTACCACTTCGGCGAGACCGCCGAGATCTTCGGCGAGTGCTACGGGATCGAGCCGGCCGAGATGGCGCCGGGGCTCTACCGGAGCATGACCGGGAACCGGGCCCTGGCGTGGGGCATCCTGGCCGCCGCGCAGCGGACGCGTCTGCCGGTCGTGTACGGCGCGTACCCGATCACCCCGGCGAGCGACATCCTGCATGAGCTGGCCCAGCACAAGCGCTTCCGCGTCCGGACCATGCAAGCGGAGGACGAGATCGCGGCGATCGGGGCCGTCGTCGGGGCCGCCTTCGGAGGCGCGATCGGCTGCTGCGCGACCAGCGGGCCCGGGCTGGCGCTCAAGTCGGAGGGGGTCGCTCTCGCCGTCATGGCCGAGCTCCCCCTCGTGGTGTTCGACATCCAGCGGGGCGGCCCGTCCACCGGGCTCCCCACGAAGACCGAGCAGGCGGACCTCCTCCAGGCCCTCTACGGCCGGAACAGCGAGTGCCCGGTCGTGGTCCTGGCCCCCGCGACGCCCGGCGACTGCTTCTACGTCGCCTACGAGGCGATCCGGATCGCGATCAAGTACACGGTTCCCGTGATTGTCCTGAGCGACGGGTACCTCGCCAACGGCGCCGAGCCCTGGCTCATCCCGGACCCCGAGACGCTGCCGGAGGTTCCGGTCCGCTTCCGGACCGAGAAGGAGGGGTTCTTCCCGTACCTCCGGGACGAGGCGACGCTGGCGCGGCCGTGGGTCCGGCCAGGGACGCCGGGGCTCGAGCACCGGATCGGCGGGCTCGAGAAGCAGCACATCACGGGGAACGTCTCCTACGACCCCGACAACCACGAGCTCATGGTCAAGCTTCGCGCCGAGAAGGTTCGCCGCGTGGCGCAGGAGATCCCGCCGACCACCATCAACGGGCCTGCCGCGGGGGACCTCCTGGTCGTCGGCTGGGGCGGGACCTACGGTGCCATCACGGCGGCCGTCGAGGAGGCGCAGATGGAGGGGCGCTCGGTGGCGAGCGTCCACCTGCGACACCTCAACCCCTTGCCGCCGGACCTCGGACAGATCCTGCGCCAGTACCGGCGCGTGCTGGTGCCCGAGATCAACAGCGGCCAGCTGGTGCGCGTGCTCCGGGCCGAGTACCTCGTCGACGCGGTGGGCTTCAACCGCGTGCGAGGGGTGCCCCTGTCGACGCAAGAAATCCATGAGGCGATCGATCAGCTCCTCGAGGAAAAGCAATGAGGGTCCGGGGCGATGCTCGGGCCTCAGCCCGGCCCTGTGCCCTGCGGGCTTTGACACACTGAGGGAAGCGATGAGTGATGCCACCGGGACCGCGGTCCCGCAGGTGCCCAAGTACACGAAGAAGGATTTCGAGTCCGACCAGGACGTCCGCTGGTGCCCAGGGTGCGGCGATTACGCGATCCTGAGCACGGTGCAGAAGATGATGCCGGACCTCGGCATCCCGCGCGAGCAGATCGTGTTCATCTCCGGGATCGGGTGTTCGAGCCGGTTCCCGTACTACATGAACAGCTACGGCTTCCACACGATCCATGGCCGCGCCCCGGCGATCGCGACCGGCCTCCGGCTCGCCCGGCCGGACCTCAAGGTGTTCGTCGTCACCGGTGACGGGGACGGCCTGTCGATCGGCGGGAACCACATGCTCCACGTCCTCCGGCGGAACGTCAACCTGACGATCCTCTTGTTCAACAACAAGGTCTACGGGTTGACGAAGGGCCAGTACTCGCCGACGAGCGAACTGGGCAAGGTGACCAAGTCGACGCCGATGGGCTCGGCCGATCGGCCGGTGAACCCCTGTGCCTTCGCGCTCGGGGTGGGGGCGACGTTCGTCGCGCGGACCGTGGACCGGAACATCCCGCACATGGAGGACACGCTGAAGAAGGCGGCGGCCCACAAGGGAGCGGCCTTCGTGGAGATCCTCCAGAACTGCAACATCTACAACGACCTGGCCTGGA
>CAZDYT010000430.1:0-4239 GCA_964509395.1 uncultured bacterium | reverse complement strand
ACGTCGGCCGATGGCACGCAGTTCGCGGCGTACGCCGCCCGGGCGGCGCAGCCGAGCGGCGCCGGCATGATCGTGCTTCCCGACGTGCGGGGGCTCCACTCCTACTACAAGGAGCTGGCCCTCCGCTTCGCCGAGCACGGCATCGACGCCGTCGCCATCGATTACTTCGGCCGGACGGCCGGGATCGGCGACCGCGGGGAGGCGTTCGACTTCATGGCCCACGTGCCACAGACCCAGCCCGAGAGGCTCCAGGCCGACATAGCGGCGAGCGCCGCCTTCCTGCGCTCGAAGGAGGGCGGGGCGGTCCGGGCGCTCTTCTCCACCGGCTTCTGCTTCGGCGGCGCGCTCTCGTTCCTCCAGGCCGCGAGCGGCCTCGGCTACGCCGGCGTGATCGGCTTCTACGGCTGGCCGCTCGGCCTCGCCCGCTGGCCCGACCGGCCGCGACCCATCGACGGCGTCGGCCGCTTCGCCTGTCCGGTCCTGGCCCTGTATGGCGGCGCCGACCCCGGCATCCCCCCGAGCGCGGTCGAGGAGTTCGACCGCGCGCTGGCAGGGGCCGCCGTGCCACACGAGTCGGTGGCCTATGACGGGGCACCACACAGCTTCTTCGACCGCCGCCAGACCGAGTTCGCCGACGCCTCCGCCGACGCGTGGCGGCGCGTGCGCGCTTTCGTCACCCAGGCCTCCAAAGGCGCGTGAATGGCGCAGATGTCATCCATCGGACGGTCTGTCCGTCGCGTGGACGGCGGGGAAAAGGTGGCCGGCCTCACGCGCTACGCGGCGGATCTCCAGCTGCCCGGCATGGTGCATGCCCGCCTGGTCCTCAGCCCGCATGCCCATGCGCGCATCACTCGGATCGATATCAAGGCGGCGGCCACGGTGCCAGGCGTGTTGGGGGTCTTCAGCGCCGGCGATCTCGAGCTCGCCACGGTCGATCCAACAGCGCGCAGCCGATGCCCGCTGGCGGTCGACCGCGTGCTCTTCGTGGGACATCCGGTGGTCGCGCTGGTGGCCGAGACGACCGCCATCGCCGAAGATGCCGCGGGTCTGGTGGAGGTCGAATACGAGGTGCTGACCCCGGCGGTGGACCCCGCCGACGCCATGCGCAAGGACGCTCCGGGTGTGCGGGAGGCCGGCGGGGCCACCGGCGAGGAAGAGCTCGCGATGCACGGCGCGGCGACGGGCGGGCAGCGACTCCAGGAGGACGTGGGTCCCAACGTGGTCAGTACACAGCATTTCAGCCGCGGCGACGTCGCGCGTGGCTTCGCCGACGCCGACGTCGTCGTCGAGCGTCGCTACACGACTTCGATGGTGCACCAGGGCTATCTCGAGCCTCGCGCCGTGTTGGCCGCGGTGGATCCACTGGGCGCACTGACGATCTGGACGAGCACCCAGGCGCTGTTCTTCACGCGGTCGGAGGTCTGCGAGGTGCTCGGGCTGCCCGAGCACCGGGTCAAGATCGTCGCCACCCCCCTGGGAGGCGCCTTTGGCGGGAAGTTCGTCTTGCTGGAGCCGCTCGCGGGTGCGCTGGCCTTGCGACTCCGGCGGCCGGTGTCCGTCGTCATGACCCGTACCGAGGAGTTCCTCGCCACCACGCCGGCGCCGGCCGCTGTAGTCGAGCTCAAGATGGGAGTCAAGCGAGACGGGACGCTCACGGCCCTGCAAGGGCGCGCCCTCTTCGACGCCGGGGCGTATGCGGGCGCCCCGGTCGGCATCGCGCTCCTGCTGATGGGGAGCTACTACCAGGTACCGAACCTGGATCTTCGCGGATACGAAGTCTTGACCCACAAGCCCGGCAACGGCGCGTACCGCGCGCCAGGTGCCGTGCAGGCGACGTTTGCCCTCGAGTCGCAGATGGACGAGCTGGCCCGGGCCATCGGGATGGACCCGGTGGACTTTCGGCTGAAGAGCGCCTCTCGGCCCGGGGATCCGATGGTCACGGGGCAGCCGTGGCCGACGATGGGCCTTCGCGAGTGCCTGGAACGTCTGAAAGCCGAGCGCGATCGACGCCCGCGCCGCACGGGCGCCTCGCTGGATGGGCGCCATCGCCTCGGCGTGGGCCTTGCCGTGGGGGGCTGGATGGGCGGCGTCGAGCCCGCGAATGCCGTGTGCCGGATGGACCGTGACGGCACGATCAGCATTCTGGTAGGGTCCGTGGATATGAGCGGCACCAACACGGCGCTCGCCCAGGTCGCGGCCGAAAGCTTCGGCGTTCCGGTCGAGGACGTCCTCGTGATCAACGGCGACAGCGAGACGGCACCTTACGCGGGCGCGAGCGGGGGCAGCAAGATCACCTACACCGTGGGGCTCGCCGTCGAGCGCGCGGCGCGTGATGCCCGGCGCCAGCTCCTCGCCATCGCGGCCGACAAGCTGGAGGCCGCCGTGGACGACCTGGAGATCGTCGACCGCGCGGTGCGAGTTCGGGGTGTCCCCGGGCGCTTCGTGACCCTCGCCGAGCTCGCCAAGGCCAGCATGCAGTTCGGGGCGAAGTACGAGCCCGTCCTCGGCCGAGGCGCCAGCGCCACGGTCGCGCGGTCGCCGGCCTTCGCGGCGCACCTGACGGAGGTCGGTGTCGATCCCGAGACCGGCCACGTCCAGGTCATCAGCCACCTCGCGGTCCAGGACGTGGGGCGGGCCATCAACCCGGCTGCCATCGAGGGGCAGATTCACGGAGGCGTCGCCCAGGGCATCGGGTGGGCCCTGCTCGAGCGGATGCCGTACGACGCGCAGGGCCAACTGCTCGCGGCCACGCTGATGGACTACGCCGTGCCGCAGAGCGACCAGGTTCCGTTCGTCGACGCGGTCATCGTCGAGGTGCCCTCCGAACACGGCCCTTTCGGGGCCAAAGGGGTAGGGGAGCCGCCGGTCATCGGTGTCCCGGCCGCCATCGCCAATGCCATCGCGGACGCGACGGGGACACGGCTCACCGACCTGCCGATCACGGGTGAGGCGATCTGCCGGGCGTCCCGACTGACGACCTGACGGCTCCCGTGAGGTGTGCTCGCGTGAGCCACGGCCGGACCGGGGGCGTTCGCCGGTGCGCGCCGACCTGGGCGCGCGCTCGATCTGTTCCGCTCCGAGCGGCGGCTTTGCCGCCGCCAATTCTCCTGGGGGAGGAGTCGGAGGGGGCCGTCGAGGCCCCCGCCGAGGGTCCTAGACGCGATGGCCCGAGAGCCGGTCGTCGACATCCACGCCCACTTCGTGCCCGAGGGGTATCTCCGGCTGATCGAGACGGAAGGCCAGGCCCACGGCCTCCACCTCCGGGCCGGCCCGGACGGGCCCTTCATCATGATCGGCCGGGTCCCTATCGGGCCGATCACCTCCGCCTACCACGACCTCGACCGCCGGCTCCAGGCGATGGACGCCCAGGGCGTCACCATCCACGCGCTCTCGCTGATGCCGCCGATGGTCTACTGGGCCGACGCCGCCCTCGGGCAGAGGCTCGCCCGCCTCGTCAACGACGTGATGGCGGAGGCGGTCCGGGCCCATCCGGACCGCCTCGTGGGGCTGGCGACGCTCCCGCTCCAGGCCCCAGAGGCGGCGGTCGTCGAGGTGGAACGGGCCGTCACCGAGCTCGGCCTCCGCGGCGTCTACCTGGGGACCAACGTCCGCGGCACGGATCTCGACGACCCCACGCTTCTGCCGGTCTTCGCCCGAATCGCGGCGCTCGGCGTGCCCGTCTTCCTCCACCCGCTCAACGTGCTCGGAGGCGGGCGTGTGGGCGCCTACTACCTCCACAACCTTCTGGGCAACCCCTTCGACACCGCGGTGGCGGCAGCCCGGCTCGTCTTCGGGGGCGTCCTCGACCGCTTCCCGTCCCTGCGCGTCTGCCTGCCCCACGCGGGGGGCGCCTTCCCGTATCTCGTGGGCCGGCTCGATCGCGGCTATCGCGTCCGCGCCGAGTGCCGGCACCTGCCGCGCCCGCCGTCGGCCTACCTCGAGCGCTTCTGCTTCGACACCATCACCCACTCGCCCGACGCTCTCCGCTATCTCATCGGGCTCGTCGGCGCCGAGCGGGTGATGCTCGGGAGCGATTACTGCTTCGACATGGGATACGAAGACCCGGTGGGCGCGCTGAAGGCCGTCGAGCCGCTGAGCCCCGACGACCGCGCGCGGATCCTGGGCGGGAACGCCCTCCGGCTCCTGAGGCTCGAGTAGTCACACGCTGTCAGCCCGCGTAGAAACAATCGCGTTCCGAACGGGGCGGTGTAACCGCTATGGCGGGAGGCAAGCCCCCCC
>CAZDYT010000429.1:1023-4241 GCA_964509395.1 uncultured bacterium | reverse complement strand
TCCAGGTCGGACTCGAACACGATCTCGTCGCGGTCGTTGACGACGAACGCCTCGTAGAGCACGAACTCCACGTCGTGCTCGACCAGGAAGCGGGTCAGTCGCGCGACCTCCAGGGGGTGGGCGTTGAGATGGAACGAGAGAGCCAGCGCATCCTCCTCGTCGTAGGCGAGGAGCGCCCAGTCCCCGACGATCAGGATGTCGGCGTCGTCCTGGAAGGTGACGCCCCCTTCGAAGACCTCGGCTTCGCGCGCGAGGTCGTAGATCCGTCGCAGCTCGCGCTCCTTGTCCTCCGCCGTGCGCATGGCGTCCTACGCCTCCCCCCCGAACGACCGGACGGCCATCCCGCGCGGCTGCTTCAGCACCCTGGTAGACCCCCGGAGGCAGGCGACGCCTCCCTCCCGCTCGCGGCCCATCGACCTCGCGCCTTCCGGATCCTCAGAGCGCCCCCTGCGCCTGGAGGGCGGCGACCGCGCCCGCCACAGCCTGCGCGGTCTCCTCGATCTCCCGGTCGCCGTGCACCGTCGAGACCCAGCCGTGGTACGCCGACATGTCCACCCCGTGGAGGATCAGGGCGCAGCGCCACTGGTGGTAGAGCTCCGGGTTCTTCGGCTTCCCCGCGTTCGGGGGCCCCTCGAGCGAGACGTGGACGATCGAGACGTCGCCGTAGGCGACGCACGGGACGCCCGCCTGCCGGAAGACGTCGTTCAGCGCCGCGCGGAGTTGGGCCCCGCGGGCATTCGTCGTCTCGTGGAGCTTGCCGTCGGCGATCTGCGAGAGCATGGCGATCCCGGCGGCCGCGGAGAGGGGGTTCGCGTTGTACGTCCCGTTCTGGGCCACGCGCTGCGTCCGGTTCCACTGCGCGTCACGCCCGAAGGTCATGAGCCCCACGATCTCCCGCTTGCCGCAGACCGCGGCGCCGGGGAGACCGCCGGCGACGATCTTCGCGAGCGTGGTCAGGTCCGGTGTGACGCCGTAGTACTCCTGGGCCCCACCCGGGGCATACCGGAAGCCGGTGATGACCTCGTCGAAGATGAGCACGATCCCGCGGTCGGTGGCGAGCTGGCGGAGGTCCTTCAGGAATCCCGGGTCGATCGGGATGGTGCCGGCCTGGGCGCCCCCCGGCTCGAGGATGACCCCCGCGACGTCCTGCCGGTTCGCCAGGAGCCGCTCGAGCGCCGCGAGGTCATTCGGCGGCGAGAGCAGGACCTCGCCGAGGACCGCGCCCGGGATTCCGGCGGACATCGGGATCTCGTAGGGCGGGTTGACGCCGGCGGAGACGCCGTCGTGCCAGCCGTGGAAGTGGCCCGTGAACTTGACGATCTTGGGCCGACCGGTGACGGCGCGCGCGAGGCGCAACGCGAGATGGGTCGCCTCGGTGCCCGTCATCGTGTAGCGGACGAGCTCGGCCGAGGGGACCAGCCGCGTGATCCACTCGGCCCACTCGACCTCCAGCTCGTGGCACGCGCCGTAGTGGGTCCCCCGGGCGACCTGCTCCCTGACGGCCTCGACGAGCGTCGGGTGGGCGTGCCCGAGGAAGAGGGCGCCGTGGCCCATCCAGTAGTCGATGTACTCGTTGCCGTCCACGTCCCACTTGCGCGGCCCGGCCGCCCGGCTCACGTAGAGGGGGAACGGCGTGAGGTGGCGGCTGTCGTGGGTGATGCCGCCGGGGATGACCCGGCACGCGCGCTCCCAGCGCGCCCACGAACCGGGTCGGGTCGTTCGGTAGCGTTCCGCGATCGTCTCCGCCATCACAGGCTCTCCCTTCGATCATCTGGTCGCGACCCATGGCCGCCCCGATGGCGACGCCTCGGGCCTGGGGCTCTCGGGCCGCCGCCCGCGGCCAGCCGGCGGGGCTCGGGCCGTCGCTCTCGGCTCGTGCCGGTCCGCCCGCCGCGACTCATGAGCTGGGCTGTCAGTTCCCGCAGGGTCTCCAGGAACGTTTGGTGCAGGGTCACCGGTAAACTGTCCACGCTCGGCGTCGCCTCCCCCGTGAGGCCGTCCACGCCCCCGGCCGCCACCATCGCCCGGGTCAGGCGCGCCTCCTCGTCGGGCGCGTGGAGGAGGTCGCGCCCCACCGCGAGACCGAGGTGCGCCGTGAGCCCCCAGGCCCCCCAGTTCGAGGTGCCCGCGACGACCAGGTAGTCCGTGCGGACGACCGAGGCGATCCTCGCGCCGTGGGCGACGTCGCGCGCGACCCGCGGGCGCACGCGCCCCATGCCGATCTCGTTCCCGCCGTCGCCGACGCCGATCGTCACCGCCCCGCGGCCCGAGCCGCGGAAGAGGACGTCGAGCGGCGCATTCAGGGCGGCGACCGACCCGCCCCGGGCGTTGTAATAATCGCCGTCGGCGGCCCGGCCGGGGCGCTCGACCGCGACCAGATGGGACGGGCCGAACTCGCGGATCTGGCGGCGCGCAGCGGCGATGGCGGCCTCCGGCTCTGCCGGCACGGGGACGAGGTCGAGCGGCTCGCCGAGCACCTTCAGGCACGCCTCCAGCAGCGGGAGCACGGGGGGATCGGCCAGATAGGAGACCTCGGCGCCGAGCCGCCGGAGCGCCCGGCCGAGGACGACCGTGCCCGAGGGGCCGTCGGTCTCCGCGCCCCAGGCTGGCCGCGGCACGAACCCCGTCACGAAGACCACCCGTGCGGCGCCGGCGAGGCTCCGGGCCGCGGCCGCCATCGCGCCGCGGATCACCAGCCGGGCAATGCCGCGCCCGGCGACGTCAAGCGCACAGAAGGTCTCGAGGGGATCGGGGGCGGCACGCATGAGGGCTTCAGGGTATCATCAGGTCGAAGCCCCGACAACGGCCTCGCCGCCTCACGGCTTCGGCCCGGATGGCTCCGGGGCGAAGACCATGACCTCCGCCCACTCGCCGGTCCGATCGAGGACGATCATGATGGCCTTCGCGTCGTACCGGAGCACCGGCCGCCCCGTCCGCTCCTCGGTGCCGATGGCGTCCGGCTTCCCCCACCCCTCCGTGATCGCGACGACCGAGAAGATCTGCGGCTTCGGGTAGAGGGTCAGGGACCGAACGACGTCCGGCACGAACCGACCCGAACGCAGAAGTCCGAACGCCACGACCATCCGGTCCAACCCGCGCGGGGCCCGCCCCTCGGAGTACGCCCACTCGGAGCCCGTGAGCCCACCCTCGGTGACCTGGCGCTCCCGCGTCGGACGGCCGTACCGGGCCTCCACGTCGCGCCGCATCGTCTCCCCCGG
>CAZDYT010000429.1:0-1013 GCA_964509395.1 uncultured bacterium | reverse complement strand
GATCGCCCCCCACCCCGCAGCCGACGCGAGGTCGACGAAGGCCAGCGGGATCAGCGCGGCACCCAGCCACTGCGCCAGCCATCCGGCCCGCGGGCAGGGCACTCAGGCCACTCCCGCCAGCTGGGCCCGCGCCAACGTCGTGCGCGCCATGGCCACGTGGACGGCGTCGATGAATTGCCCATCGAGGGTGAGGGCGCCGGCGCCTGCGGCCTCCGCCTCCTCGTAGGTGGCGAGAACGCGCCGGGCGTGGGCGACCGCCTCCGGCGACGGCGTGAAGAGCCGGTTCACGACCTCGATCTGCTTGGGGTGGACGACCGCCTTCCCATCGTAGCCGAGCTCCACCGCGAGGCGCGCGTGGGTCTCCAGGCCGGCCTCGTTCGCCAGGTCGAAGTACGGGGAGTCGAGGGCGTCGAGGCCCGCCGCGCGGGCGGCGAACAGGACGTGGCTCAGGGCGTACAGCTCCGCGGCCCGGCTCGGCGTGAGCCACCCACGGGTCTCGCGGATGAGGTCCCCGGCGCCGAGGAGGAGGGCCGCGGTCCGGGCCGACGCGCGCGCCAGCGCCGCCGCGTTCAGCACGCCCGCCACGGTTTCGACGAGGAGATGCAGCCGCACCCGGCCCGGCTCGAGCCCCGCCTCGTGTTCCAGCCGCGACAGCCCCTCGTCCGTCCGCGTCACCTCTTCGGCCGCGGTCACCTTCGGGAGCAGGAGCGCGTCGGGGGCTGCCGGCACGATGGCCGCGAGATCGTCCGTCCCGTAGGGCCCGCCCAGCGGATTCACGCGCACGACCCGCTCCTTGCCCCGGAAGTCCACGCCCCGGAGCGCGGCGACGACCCACTCGCGCGCCCGTGCCTTCTCGGCGGGCGCCACCGCGTCCTCGAGGTCGAGGATCACCCCGTCGGCCGCCGTGGCGATCGCCCTGGCGATCCGCTCCGGGGCCCTGCCGGGCACGAAGAGCAGGCTGCGGCGCAACCGCATGGGGCGAGCGCACGCCTACCCACCCGGCGTCGGCGAGA
>CAZDYT010000428.1:0-4242 GCA_964509395.1 uncultured bacterium | reverse complement strand
AGCGCCGTGGCCGATCCCCGTCGCAGCCCGGCGTCCTCGGTCGTCGGCGGGCCTCCCAGAAGGGAGCGACGGCCCAGAGGCCGTAGGCCGGAGGCGTCGCGACCAGATGGCCGATTGCGGCATACGCCTCGGCCCGCCTCCTCCCTGCGTCCTAGGGCTGCTCGGGTCTCAGCCACGGCCCGAGGCGGTTGGGCGATGAAACTTGACTCATTGACCACGAGTTTGGTGGTTCAGGGACCCTAGAGGGAGGCGGACCCCGATCGCCACCGAGGAGCGGACCGTCTCCGTCTGGCAGGACCAGATCCGCATGCGGGTCCTGTCCAAGGGCCGCGGTCCGGCCGTGGTCTTCTTCCACGGCCCCTGGGGCCTGACGTGGGATCCGCTTCTGGACGAGCTGGCCCGGAGCTTCACCGTCTATGCCCCGGAGCACCCCGGCACCAGCCCGGGGCAGCCCGACGACATCTACCGCCTCGACGGCCTGTGGGACCTGGTCCTCTGCTACGACGAGCTGCTGGACGGGCTGGGGCTCCCGCGGGCGGCCTTCGTCGGCCACTCCTTCGGCGCCATGGTGGCCTGCGAGATCGCGGCCGCCTACCCGGGCCGCGCCAGCCGGCTGGCGCTCCTGGCCCCTCTCGGTTTCTGGCGCGACGACGCCCCCACCGCGCACTGGATGCTGCTGAACCCCGGGGCGCTCCCCGGCCACGTCTTCCGCGACCCCGACGGCGAGGCCGCGCGGCGGATGTTCGCGCCCTCGGAGGACCCGGAGGCGCGGATCATGGCCCGCGTCCGGCTCACGTGGGCCATGGGCGCCACCGGGAAATTCATCTGGCCCATCCCGGTCAAGGGACTGAAGAAGCGCATCCACCGCGTCACGGTGCCCACCCTGCTCGTCTGGGGCAAGGACGACCGCCTGGTCCCGCCGGTGTACGCGGAGGAGTTCGCCCGGCGTCTCGCCGGGGCGCGGGTGGAGACCGTGGAGCGGGCCGGGCACGCGCCCCACCTGGAGCAGCCCGAGGCGGTCGCCCGGCTGGTCCGCGGCTTCCTCAGCGAGTAGCACGCCCCGCCCAACACCGGCTCCGGTACGAGCACTCTTTGCAGGGCCAGCCCGAGTGCCCGATCGGACTGCCACCAGCATGCCGGGGAGGCATCGTATATCCGCGGCCGGCTCGGCCTCCTCGTTCCGGGCCTCCTGGCCCCCCGGACCCCTGGCGCAGCGCCTCCCGATGAGGTATCGTCGGCGTGACCGGCCGCCGGGCCGTGTGGAGCGGCACCCGGGGTGGGGCACGCGCTCGGGAGAATGGCGTTGGCGCCGCCTACGTTCCTCTGAATGGGCGTTCAACCGTCAATCGACAATCCGCCATCGAAGATCCGGATCATAGAGGAGGAGGCAGATGCGACGAGTGATGAGTGTTGTGGCAGCAGTTGCGATCGTCTCGGGCCTGGCGGTGGCAGGCTGGGCGGCCGAGAACACCCTGGGCGAGGTGAAGCAGCGCGGGAAGCTCATCGTCGGCGTCAAGGCTGATTTCCCGCCGTTCGGCTACGTGGACAGCGCCGGCAAGAACCTGGGCTTCGACGTGGATGTCGCGCACCTCTTCGCCAAGGCGCTCTTCGACGACGAGACCAAGGTGGAGTTGGTGGCCGTGACCTCGGGGAACCGCATCCCCTTCCTCCAGAGCGGGAAGATCGACATCATCATTGCCACGGTCACCATCACCGAAGAACGGAAGCAGGTGGTCGAGTTCTCCGACCCCTATTTCCTCTCGGGTTCCCTGCTCCTCGTCCCCAAGGCGAGCCCGATCAAGGGGGTCGATGACCTGGCCGGCAAGACGGTGGCGGTCATCCAGGGGGCCATCCAGGACAAGGACATCGAGCAGCTCGCCCCCAAGGCCAACCGGGTGAAGTACGGGAAGGTCTCCGAGGCGGTCCTGGCGGTCAAGGGGGGTCGCGCCGACGCCTTTGCCCAGGACGACATCCTGATCCTGACGCTGGCGAGGGAAAACCCCGATATGAAGGCGGTGGGCAAGCCCTTCATCCCGCGCCCCTACGGCATCGCCGTCCGCAAGGGCGACGTGGAGTTTATCAAGTGGGTGAACGACCAGCTGGCCAAGATGAAGCGGGACGGGACCTACGACAAGCTCTGGAAGAAGTACTTCGCCGACGTCGAGGCGAACCTGCTCAAGCCGTAACCCCTCAACCCGTACCGGGATCGGCCAGGGAGCCCCTCCACGGCCGATCCCGGACGACCCGGCCTGCTGGCCTGCTCACCGAATGACCTTTTCCTGGCTGGCGATCTGGCAGGGGCTCCCCTACCTGCTCCAGGGTGCCGCGCTCACGATCATCATCTCGGCCACGGCCATGCTCCTGGCCCTGATCCTGGGGATGGTCGTGGCCCTGGTCTCGCAGCTTCCCTGGCGGCCGGCCCGCGGGCTCGTCCGCACCTACGTCGAGGCCTTCCGCAACACCCCCCTGCTCATCCAGATTTTCATCGTGTACTTCGGCCTGCCCCAGCTCGGGCTGAAGCTCTCGCCCTTCCTCTCGGGCCTGTCGGCCCTCACCCTGTACTCGGCCGCCTACAACACGGAGATCTTTCGGGCCGGCCTCGAGGCCGTTCCCAAGGGCCAGCACGAGGCGGCCCGCTCCACGGGCCTGTCGCCACTGCAGGAAGCGATCCACGTCATCATCCCCCAGGCCGTCCGGGTCTCGTTTCCTGCGCTGGGGAACAATCTGGTCTCCCTGGTGAAGAACACCTCGCTGGTCTCGACGATCGGGATGGTCGAACTCATGTTCGTCGCCAACGACATCTCGTTCAACAACTTCCGGTCCTTCGAGATCTACGGAGCCGCCGCCGTGCTCTACGTGCTCCTGGTGCTCACCCTGACCAAGATCCTGAACCTGATCGAGTCCCGCATCCTGCTCAAAGGCCGATAAGAACATGCAGCCGCAGATGAACGCAGAAGGCTTTCGGGCGGGATCCCATGAGGCTTCGCGACTCGACATCCGCGTGTGTCTGCGGTTGTTTTTCCCATGAACGCGTCTGTCGTCGTCGAGAACCTGCCATACCTGCTGCGCGGGACGGTGAGCACGGTGGAGATCTCGGCCGCCGTGATCGTCCTCGGCACGGCCACCGGGCTCCTGGCCGGCCTCCTGCGCTTCGTCCCCTGGGCGCCCATCCAGTCCGGGGTCGCCTGGACCGTGGAGTTCGTCCGAGCCGTCCCCCTCCTGCTCCAGATCTTCTTCATCTTCTTCGGCCTGCCGGCCATCGGTCTCAAGATCCCGACCTTCCCGGCCGCCGTCCTGGCCATGTCGCTCTGGATGATGGCGAATACCGCGGAGGTCGTGCGGGGAGGCATCCAGTCCATCCCCGGTGGTCAGACGGAGGCCGCGCGGTCCACCGGGCTGAGCGGCATCCAGACGATGCGCTACGTGATCTTCCCCCAGGCCATCCGCCGGATGCTCCCCCCCTTCGTCGGGCTCTGCACCATCCTGATAAAGGATACGTCGCTCGCCGCCATCATCGGCGTCTTCGAGCTCACCCGCGCCGCCCAGGAGACGATCGAGCGGACCTTCCGGTCGTTCGAGATCTACCTGGTCGCTGCGGCGATCTACTTCTGCCTCAGCTATCCGTTATCGGTCCTGGCCCAACGCGCGGAAGCGCGTCTGGAACGCCAGTAAGCCCCCGAGAACCGGGACAGGGATGGGTCCACAGCCTCCCACGAGGCCGTCGATCCCGGGCCCGCTGACGTGGTCGACCTGTTCCTCGATGCCCCTACGGCCACCGTGGCCTCAGCCAGTAGGCCCAGCGGGGACTGCGGGATCGACAGGCCCAGCCCCGGGCGGTCCCGCTCAGATCGACCCTTCTTCAGTACAGCACCGAGGGGAGATAGGCTCCCGCGGGCTCGTTGTAGAGGCCGACCGTCATCAACGTCATGACCTGGACGACCCGGAGGCCGTGGCCCAGGCACCACTGAAACAAGGCCCCATTCCGCAGCGGCACGAGAATCCCGGGGCCGCCGAAGGCCGGCGCGGCTCCGATCAGCGCCATCAGGTCCCGGTTGGTCTCGCCAGCCGCGTGCGCAAAGAACGCCAGGTCCGTGGCATAACCGGTGAGGCGGCCCTCGTGCTCCACGACGGTCGCCGTCCCCAGCCTGATCGCGTCGAGCACCTCCCCGCCCCGGTGATGGCCGTGGACGAAGGTGCAGACGCGGTTACAGGCGTCCAGATCCCCCTCAGCGGCACGCCGGA
>CAZDYT010000427.1:0-4243 GCA_964509395.1 uncultured bacterium | reverse complement strand
TGGGTCCTGCCGGCGCTCGGGCTCGGCGGAGTCTACGGCGGGACGCTCGTCGTGCGGTGGCGGCAGAGCGAGCGCGAGAAGGCGTTCGTCCAGCGGGCGTTCCAGCACTACGTGCACCCGGTGGTGGTCCGCCAGATCCTGGAGGACCCGAGCCGGCTCCGCCTCGGCGGCGACCTGATCGAGGCGACCGTGCTCTTCTCGGACCTCCAGGGCTTCACGAAGATCTCCGAGGGGCTGCGCGCCGACGCGCTGGTGGCGCTCCTCAACGAGTACCTCTCGGCCATGGCGGAGGAGATCCTCAGGCACCGCGGGATGCTCAACCGGACCATCGGGGACGCGATCCTCGCGCTGTGGGGCGTGCCGCTGCCGGACACCGCCCACGCCGTCGGGGCCTGCCGCGCCGCCCTCGGGATGCACCGGCGCCTCGCGGAGCTGAACCGAGCCTGGGCCGCGGCGGGGCGCCCCGTCCTGCGCATGCGGATCGGCGTTTACACGGGGCCGATGGTGGTCGGCAACGTCGGAACGGCCGACCGCTTCGACTACACCGCGCTCGGCGACACGGTGAACCTGGCCTCACGGCTCGAGGCGATCAACAAGCTGTACGGCACCGGGATCGTGGTCGGGGAGGAGACGGTCCGGCAGGTCGGCGACGGTCTGGAGTTCCGGGAGCTGGACCGGATCCGAGTGGTCGGGCGGAGCCAGCCGGTTCAGATCTACGAGTGCCTGGGCGAGCCGAGCGCCCGAGAGAGCGCGCTCCTCGAGGCGTTCCGGCTCGGGCTCGCAGCCTACGCGGCGCGCGATTTCAAGCGCGCGGGGGAGTACTTCCAGCGCGCTCTCGCGCAGGCACCCGAGGACGGACCGAGCCAGCTCTACCTCGAGCGCGTCCAGCGCTTCCGCGTAGAGCCGCCACCCGCGGACTGGGACGGCGTCGCCACCATGACCAGCAAGGAGGGGTAGTCGGGGAGGCCCATGACCGACCGCTGGCGGGGGGTCTCGCGCGCTGCGTGGCTCGTGCTCCTCCTCCTGCTCGCAGGGGCGGCCCGGGCCGCCGCCCAGCCGGACCCGGCCGGCCGAATCATCGCCGTCCAGGGGCGCGTCGACGTCGAGCGGGCGGGCGCCGTACAGCTGGCGACGCTCCGCCTCGAGCTGTTCACGGGCGACCTCGTGCGCACCGGCCCCGCGAGCCGGGCTGCCATCCTGCTCGCCGACGATTCGCGCGTCAAGCTCAACGCGAACTCGACCCTTCGCCTCAAGGCCGTGGCGCCTCGTCCAGCGACCGGCGTGATCCCGGTGGCGCTGCGCGCGGGGAAGACCTTGCTCGAGCTGGTTCTGGGGGAGCTGTGGCTCCAGACCTGGGTGCCCGCCGGGGCACTCGACATCGACACCCCGGCGGTGACGGCCTCCATCCGGGGCACCGAGCTGAACCTCTCCGTGGCGCCCGATGGCGAGTCGCGGCTCGCCCTCCTCGAGGGCCTTGTGGACTTCCGCAACCCCCTCGGCGCCGTGCTCCTCCAGGGCGGCGAGCTGGGCATCGCCCGGGTCGGCCAGCCGCCGCAGAAGCAAGTCCTGCTCAACCCCGACGACGCCGTCCAGTGGAGCCTCTACTACCCCGGGATCTACAGCTTCCGCGACTACCCGCTGGTGACGGGCGACCCCGCGCGGCTCGGCCCGCTGCTCGACCAGGCGCGCCGCGACGCGGGGGCCGCCCCCGCCGACCTCGCGCGGCAGGCCCGCGTGGGCGAGCTGCTCCATGACCTGGGGCGGCGCGACGAGGCCCGCGCGGCGTTCATGCAGGTCCTGGCCGGCGACCCCGGCCAGCCGGAGGCGCTCACCGGCCTGGGCTGGGTCGAGCTTGAGGACGGCCGGGCCGACGAGGCGGTCACCCGCTTCACGCGCGTCGCGCCGCCGAGCGTCTCAAGCCTCCTCGGCCTGGCTCTCGCCCACTTCCGCCGCGGCGACTTCGCGGCCTCCACCGCGGTCCTCGCGGCGGCCACCCGCCGGTTCGGGCCGACCCCGGCGGTGCTCACCCACGGCGCCCTCCTCGACCTCCTCCAGGGCGAAGTCGCGCGCGCCCGGCAGGCGATCGACGAGGCGCTCCGCCTCGACCCGGATTTCGCACCCGCCCTCGGGCTCCGCTCCAACGTCGCGCTCACCCAGAACCGCAAGGCCGACGCGCTCGGTGACGGCCGGCACGCCGTCGCCGCCAACCCGTACTCACCCTCGGCGCAGCTCGATCTCGCCCTCGCGCTTCAGGCCCACTTCCAGCTCGACGCCGCGCTGGAGGCCGCCCGCCGGGCCGTCGCGCTCGACCCCAGGAACGTCCGGACGCGCATCCACGTGGCACGCCTCCTCCTCGGCTTCGACCGCGTGGAGGACGCCACACGCGAGGCGCAGGAGGCCCGCGCCCTCGATCCCGCAGAGCCGCTCGTGCTCGCCACCCTGGGGTTCATCCACCTGATCCGCGGCGAGACCGCCGACGCCGTCGCCGCCTTCGAGGCCGCCCTGGACGCCGGGTCCACGTCGGGCGACCCCTACCTCGGGCTCGGGCTCGCCGCCTTCCGGCAGGGGCGGCGGGAGGAGGGCCTCCGCGCGTTCCAGGCGGCCACGGCCCTCGAGCCACGCGTGTCCCTCTTCCAGAGCTATCTCGGCAAGGCGCTCTGGCAGGTCGAGCGGCGGGAGGAGGCGCTCGGCACGCTCGATCGCGCCCGGACGCTCGACCCGCGGGACCCGACCCCCGACCTCTACGCGGGCGTGTTCCTCACCGACCTGAACCGCCCGGCAGACGCGATGGTCGCGCTCCAGCGGTCGGTCGCGCTGAACGACAACCGCGCCGTGTTCCGATCGCGCCTCCTGCTCGACCGCGACCTCGCCACCCGGAACGTGGACCTCTCGCGCGCCTACGTCGCGCTCGGGCAGGCGGACCGGACCCGGGCGGTCGGCATCCGGGCGCTCCACGAGGATCCCCAGTCGAGCTCGACCCACCTGCTCTACGCCTCCGCCCTCCGGGCCCTCAACGCGATCCAGCCGGCCAACAGCGAGCTGCTGGTCACGCGGCTCCTGCTCCCGGTGAACCAGCTCGCCTTCAACACCTTCAACGACTACACGAGCCTGCTGGAGGCGCCCCGCCTCCAGGGCACGCTCGAGGGGACGGTCGGCAGCTTCGACACACGCGAGGGCTCGGTCGTCCTCTTCGGCGGGACGACCCGCGTCGCAGCGAGCACGGTCGTCACCTACTCCCGGACGGAGGGCCCGAAGCCGGCCAACAGCGACGACGAGAACTGGGCCACGCTCACCCTGCTCAAGTGGGCGCCGACCCTCCGGTCCAGCGCCTTCGTCCAGCTCTTCCACGCGGCGGACCGGGGTGGGGACACCTTCGCGAACCAGCGCGGCTTCACGCCGAACGACCCGGACTTCCGCAAGGACGCCCGCTCTACGCTCCTCGAGCTGGGCTACCAGCTCGAGCTCCAGCCCGGCCACACGCTCCTCCTCGCGGTCCAGCGCCAGTACGACCGGTTGAAGAGCCGGGACCAGACCGTGAGCCTGTCGCCCACGAGCATCGCGCCGCAGCTCTTCCCCGACCTCGCCATCCGCTCCACCACGCTCCTGGACCTCGCCACGCGCGAGCCCTTCTCCGACGTCCAGTCGGCGTACCTCGGCCGCGTCGGGTCCCACCAGCTCTGGCTCGCGGCGGACTACTTCCGCGGCCGACCGGAGTCCCGGCAGCGGATCCAGAGCCTCACGGACCTCGTGCTCTTCGGGGCCCCGGTCCCCGGGTTCTCGGTCGCGACGGACGACTTCCAGAAGAACTGGTTCACCCGGGAGTACCTGAGTTTCGTCGCCCAGGACACCTGGCAGCCGCACCCGAGCCTGTACCTCACGGGCGCGCTCCGCTACGACCACGGGCGCGACGGCGACCGCTTCGGCCCGCTCCGCCAGGACTCGAGCCTCCTGAGCCCGCAGGCTGGCCTCCTCTGGCGCGTGACGCCCGACCACACGCTCCGCCTCGCCGCCTTCCGCGCCGTCCAGACCCACACCGCGAGCCGCGTCTTCCCCACCCAGGTGGCCGGCTTCTTCATCAACGCCCCCGTGGACCCGAGCACGGACAGCACGCAGTACCACGCCGCGTGGGACGCGGATCTCGGCCCGATGACCTTCCTGACGCTGGACGTCTTCCGCCGGGCCGCGAACTCGCCGACCTTCACCTTCGCGCCCGACGGGATGCGGGTGCGCGAGACCGTCACCC
>CAZDYT010000426.1:0-4251 GCA_964509395.1 uncultured bacterium | reverse complement strand
GCCGCTCGCCGAGGCCGAGCTGCCCGGGCTGGTCGCCGCGCTCCGCCAGGCGGGCGTCGAGGCCGTCGCCGTCTGTCTCCTTCACGCCTACGCGCACCCCGAGCACGAGGCGCGGATCAAGGCGGCGCTCGCCGGCACGTGCCCCTACATCGCGGTCTCTCACGAGGTCAACGCGGAGTTCCGCGAGTACGAGCGGACGGCCACGACGGCGCTCAACGCGGCCGTCATGCCGCTCGCGGATCGCTACCTCGCCGATCTCGAAGCCTCGCTCGCGGGGATCGGCTTCGCCGGGTCGCTCCACCTCCTCCAGTCGAACGGGGGCATGATGTCCGCGGCCGCGGCCCGGCGGCGGCCGCTGGCGATGGCCGTGTCGGGTCCGGCGGGCGGCGTCGCGGCCTCGCGCTTCCTCGCCCGGGCCCTCGGGCTTCGCCACGCGATCGCCTTCGACATGGGGGGCACGACGACCGACGTGTGCCTGATCTGGGACGGTCAGGCCCAGACGCTCCCCCAGCGGCGGCTCGCCGGCCACCCGGTGCGGCTGCCGTCGGTCGCCGTGGAGTCCATCGGCGCGGGCGGCGGGTCGCTCGCCGAGGTGGACGCGACCGGGGCGCTCCGCGTCGGGCCGGCGAGCGCCGGGGCGCGCCCGGGGCCGGCCTGCTACGGGCTCGGCGGCGAGGCCCCGACGGTGACGGACGCCCACGTCGTCGCGGGCACGCTCCGCGGGGATGCGTTGCTCGGCGAGACGATCCGCGTCGACCGGGCTCGGGCGGAGGCGGCGCTCGACCCCGTGGCGCGCGCCCTGGGCCTCGGGCTCGCGGAGGCGGCCGCGGGCATCCTCGAGGTCGCGAACGCGGCGATGCGCCGCGCGATCCGCCTGATCTCGGTGCAGCGCGGCTTCGACCTCCGGGAGTTCGCCCTGATCGCCTACGGGGGGGCGGGGCCCCTGCACGGCGGGCGTCTGGCGCGGGAGCTCGGGATCCCGCGCGTCGTCGTGCCGGCACACGCGGGCGTCTTCTCCGCGCTCGGTTGCGCCGTGACGGAGGTCGCCTACGACCACGTCCAGACCTTCCGCCGCGCGCTCGACGGGCTCGGCGCGGCGGACCTCGAGGCGCGCTTCGCGCCCCTCGTCCGGACGGTCCAGGCCCCGCTGCTCGCGGACGGTCACCCGCCCGAGGCGATCCAGCTCGCCCGGAGCGTCGACGTGCGCTACCTCGGCCAGAACTACGAGCTGGAGGTCCCGTGGCGCGGCGACCTCGAGACCCTGCGCCGGGACTTCCAGGCCCTGCACGGGCGGCTGTACGCCTACGCCACCGGTGAGGCGATGGAGTGCGTGAACCTCCGCGTCCGGGCATCGGGAGGGGTGGAGGCGGCGCGGTTTCCCGAGTGGCCGGGAGCGGGCCCGCTGAGCCCATACACCGAGCAGCCGGCGTACTTTCCCGATGGCGGGGAGACGGCGCTGCCCGTCTATCGCCGCGCCGACCTGGCGCCCGAGCAGCCGCTCGAGGGGCCCGCGCTCATCGAGGACCCGTGGGCGACGACGCTGATCTACCCGGGGCAGACGGGGGCGCTCGACCGGTTCGGCAACGTCGTCATCGAGGTGGGAAAGTGAGCGCTCCGGGCCGATACCCGTCGCCCCGGGTCGTCCTCGGTCGTCGGCCCGCCTCCGAGAAGGGAGCGGCGGCCCGCAGGCCGCAGGCCGGAGGCGCCGCGACCAGATGGCCAGTTGCGGCATACGCCTCGGTGGGCCTCCTCCCTGCGTCCTACCGGGGCTCGGGTCTCGGCCCGGGCCGGCCCGGCCGAGGGGCAGCATGAGCGTGAACCCGATCACGCTCGAGGTGGTGCGTCACGCGGTCCTGGCGATCGCGGAGGAGATGAGCGCGATCGTGATGCGCTCGGCGCGCTCGCCGCTCCTCAAGGAGGCCGGGGACCTCTCGAGCGCGCTCACCGACGGGCGAGGCCGCCTCATCGCCCAGGGGCGCGACATCCCGATCCATCTGGGCGTCATGGCGTTCACCGTCAAGGAGTTCCTCAAGCGCGTCCCGCGCCGCGACCTGCGGGACGGCGACGTCTACTACCTGAACCTCCCCGAGGTCGGCGGGAACCACCTCCCCGACGTCAAGGCGATCCGGCCGGTCTTCGGCGGCGGCCGGCTCGCGGCCTTCGCCGTCAACCTCGCCCACTGGGCCGACATCGGCGGGGCTGTCCCCGGCTCGTACGTGCCCTGGGCGAGCGAGGCCTGCCAGGAAGGGCTTCGCATCGCGCCGGTGAAGGTGTTCGATCGCCACGGCCCGACCCGGGCCTTCGACCTGATCATGTCCAACGTGCGGGGACGCGAGGAGCGCGAGGGCGACTGCATGGCGCAGTACGCCGCGGTCGAGGTCGCGGCCCGACGCCTCGGCGAGCTGTTCGAGCGCTACGGCGTGCAGACCAGCCTCCGCTGTTTCGATCGCCTGCTGGCGGCCGCCGAGGCGCAGATGGGGGCCGCGATCCGGACGATCCCCTCCGGGGAGTACACGGGGGAGGACTGGGTCGACGACGACGGCCACGAGGACCGGCCCATCCCGGTGCGCGTGACCGTCACGGTGCGGCACGACCGGGCGGCGTTCGACTTCGCCGGGACCGGCGCGGCCGTCAGGGGGCCGGTGAACACGACGCCGTTCGTCGCCTGCTCCGCCGTCTACTACAGCCTGAAGTCCCTCGTCGCGCCCGACGTCCCGGGGAACGACGGCTGCTACCGCCCGATCGCGGTCACGGTGCCGCCCGGCACGATCCTGAACCCGCCGGCCGACGCCCCGGTCGTCGGGGGCAACCACGAGACCTCCCAGCGGGTGGTGGACGCCTGCTACAAGGCCCTCGCCCGCGCGATCCCGGAGCGCGTCACCGCGGGCGGGCCGACGACGTCGGGCCTGCTGCTCTTCGGCACGCGCCGGGACGGCCGCTGGCAGATCCTCTACGAGGTCCACGGGGGCGGAGAGGGCGCGGGCGCTCGGCGCGACGGGGGCCACGCGGTCCGCGTCCACATGTCGAACGTGATGAACACGCCGGCCGAGGTGATCGAGACCGAGTACCCGATGGAGGTCCTCCACCACGCCCTCCGCCCGGGGAGCGGGGGTGCCGGGGCGTACCGGGGCGGCTGCGGCCTCACGCGCGCCTATCGGGTCCTGGCCGAGACGACGCTCACCACGATGCTCGAGCGCCGCGTGGTCCCGCCGTGGGGCGTCTTCGGGGGCGCGGACGGGCTGCCCTACCGGATCACGCTCCTGCGCGACGAGACGCGGCGGGACATCAAGGGGAAGGAGACCGTGCGCCTCGAGCCGGGCGACGTCGTCCTCATCGAGACCTCGGGCGGCGGCGGTTACGGCGATCCGGCAGCGCGCCTCGCGGAGCTCGCGGCGCACGACCGCGTCGAGGGCTACATCGAGGAGGCGGAATGACGCTGCGGGACCAGGTGGCGATCGTGACGGGGGCGGCCAAGGGGATGGGACGGGCGATCGTCCTGCGCCTGGCCGGCGAGGGCGCGGATCCGGTGGTGGCGGCCCGCGAGGTCCCGCCGCTCGAGGCGCTGGCGGCGGCGGCGCGGGCGTTGGGCCGGAAGGCGCTGGCCGTGCCGACGGACGTCCGGGATGAGGCCTCGGTGCGCGCCATGGTCGAGGCGGCGCTCGAGGCCTTCGGGCGCGTGGACGTCCTGGTGAACTGCGCGGGGACGACGGGCCCGATCGAGACCCCGGTCCACGAGATCAAGGTCGAGGACTGGGACGAGGTCCTCGCCGTGAACCTGCGCGGGACGTTCCTCGCGACCAAGCACGTCGTCCCGGTCATGCTCCGCCAGCGCCGCGGCACGATCGTGAACATCGCCGGGACCTCCGGCCTTCGCGGCTACAAGTTGCGGGCCGCCTACGCCTCCTCCAAGTGGGCCGTGCGAGGCTTCACCCGCACCGTCGCGCTCGAGGTGGGGCCGTACGGGATCCGGGTCAACTGCGTGGCGCCGGGGATCGTCGCCGGGGACCGGATGGACCGGCTCTGCCGGGAGAAGGCGCGGAAGCGCGGCTCGACGCCGGAGCAGGTCTACGCGGAGTACGTGCAGGAGATGGCCCTGCGCCGGGTCACGACGGCCGAGGACGTGGCCAGCGCGGTGTGCTTCCTCTGCACGGAGGAGTCGCGCAACATGACGGGCCAGTGCCTCACCGTCGACGGCGGCTGGGATGTCTAGATCCTCGGAGGGGGGCTCCGCCCCCCTTCCGAACCTCCCCC
>CAZDYT010000425.1:0-4253 GCA_964509395.1 uncultured bacterium | reverse complement strand
GCTTCCAGACGCCGCTGGCGGGCCCGCGCCTGGCGGACCTCGCCGCGCGCCGCCTCGACCTGCTCGGGCCGCGTCCCGGCCAGGAGGAGGTCGAGCTGCTGCCGGGCGGCCTCGGCCTGGGCGCGGGCCACCTCGTAGGCCTGCCAGGCCCGGTCGCGCTCCACGGCCGCCACCAGCCCCTGATCGAAGAGGCGCTGGAAGCGCTGGTACTCCCGCTCCGCCAAGGCCCGCGTCGCCTCGGCCGAGGCGACCGCGCTCCGCGCCTGCTCGAGCTCCTGCGGGCGCGCCCCCGCCTCAAGGTCGCGCAGCCGCGCCTCGGCGTGCGCCACCGCCTGGCGAGCCGCCTGGATCTCCTCCCGCCGCGCCCCCGCCAGGAGGTCGGCGAGCTGCGCCTCGGCCCGCGCGACGGCCTCCCGAGCCTCGGCGATCTCCTCCTTGCGGGCGCCCGCGAGTAGGTCCCGGAGCTGGGCCCGGGCGACGAGGACCGCGGCCTCCAGGCGCGCGACGTCCGCGCGCAGCTCATCGTCGTCGAAGACGAGGAGCAGATCTCCCCGGCGGACACGCTGGCCCTCCTCCACCCGGACCTCGCGGATCCGAGCCGTCGCCTTGGGGCCAATCTCGACCTGCGTGGCCTCGATCGTGCCCGTCACCTTGAGGCCGGCGGCGCGGGTGTCACGGCGGGCGAGCGCCCAGAGCCCCAGGCCCGCGCCCGCCACGAGGAGGAGCACGAGGACGAGGCTCCCCCGGAGAAGCTTCCGGAGGCCGATCATGCCCGCGCCCTACCGGGCCGGCGAGGACGCGGGCGGGACGGGAACGAGAATCGCCGTGGTCTGGCGATCGCGGACGAAGTAACGACGGGCGACCTGCTGGAGATCCCCTCGCGTGACGGCGCGGATCCGCGGGAGGAACTCGTCCCGCAGGCGCCAGCTCCCCACGAGCTCGTGCCGGCCGAGCGTCGAGGCGCGCGCGGCGCCCGAATCCTGCCGGAAGATGAAGGCCGACTCGATCTGGTTCTTCGCGCGCTGGAGCTCCTCCTCCGCGACGAGCTCGGTCTGGAGCCGCGCCACCTCCGCCCCGAGCGCACGCTCGACCTCCTCGACGGTCCTGCCGGGGAGGACCGTGGCGTAGAACGTGAAGAGGTCGGGGTCGATGCTGAGGCGGGTGTAGTCGCCGCCCGCGTCGAGGGCGAGGCGCTGCTCGTACACGAGCCGCTGGTAGAAGCGGGAGGCCCGGCCGGCCGACAGCAGGGTCGAGAGGACCTCGAGGGCGTAGGCGTCGGGAGACCGGTGGTTCGGCGCGGGGTAGCCGATGAAGGTCACCGGGAGCTGCGCCTCCTTCTTCACCCAGAGGCGCCGCTCGCCACGCTGCTCCGGCTCGACGATGCCGACCGGCGGGGGATCGGGACCGCGCGGAATCGCGCCGAACCGCGCTCGCACCTTCTCGAGCATCTCGGCCGCGGCGAAGTCACCGACCAGGACGAGGAAGGCGTTGTTCGGGACGTAGTAGGTCTGGTACCACGCCCGCAGGTCCTCGCCGGTGATCCGCTCGATGTCGCCCATGAAGCCGATGATCGGGAGCCGGTACGGATGCGCCTTGAAGGCGATGGCGTTCAGCTCCTCGGCCAGCGCGCCGACCGGGTCGTCGTCCGACCGCGTCCGCCGCTCCTCCAGGATCACCCGCCGCTCGGCCTCCACCTCGCGGGCATCGAGGAGGAGGTGGCGCATCCGGTCCGCCTCGAGGTCGAGGGCGAGCTCGCTCTTGTCGGCGGTGATCGTGACGAAGTAGACCGTGGCGTCCTGGGACGTGTAGGCGTTCTCCTGCGCCCCCTGCGCCTCGAGGAGCCGCGAGTAGACACGCGGCCCGTACGCGGGAGTCCCCTTGAACATCATGTGCTCGATGTAGTGGGAGATGCCGGAGAGCCCGACCCGCTCGTTGCGGGACCCGACGCGGTACCAGACCTGGAGGGTGACGGCGGGGCTCCGGTGGTCTTCGAGGAGAAGGACCTTGAGCCCGTTGTCGAGCGTCGCCTCGACGACCTCCGCGGCGGGCGCCTCGAGCGCGACGAGGAGCAGGACGCACGCGAAAACCAGCCCCGGGAGCCGCCGGCGCGCACTCACGCGCTCATTATACCGTCCGCAGGCGGCGACCGCCCGTTCCCCACGCGCATCACCGCGCCGCGACAGACGTCCGGGGCGGCGCGGCCGGTGCCAGCCGGAAGGCCGGCCGGACCGCCATCGCGACGGCCACGCCGACCAGGCCCACCAGAGCGGCGACGTAGCACCCCCAGGAGAACGAGCCGGTCCAGTCCTTGATCCAACCCGTGACGTACGGCGCGAGCAGGCTCGTCGTGAACGCGATCGCGTTCAGCAGACCGTAGGCGATCCCCAGCACCGGCGAGGGGAACAGCTCGGCCATCAGCGCGTAGGTCGGGGGCCACGCGCCCCAGAGGAAGAAGCTCGTGACGAACACCAAGAGCGCGAGGAGCCACGCGGGGCCGCGGACCTGCACGGTCACGCCCATGGCGACCATCGAGAGCGCCATGCCGAAGATGGCCGCGGCGACGACCGCCTTCCGCCCGACGCCGCGCGGCAGGAGCCGGTCCGAGACGGTCCCCACGGTGAAGAGTCCGGGCGGTGCCGCGAACCCCAGCAGGCTCGCGAAAAGCGCCGAGCGGCCGAGCTCCTGCACCCCGAGCTCGGCGAACAGCGCCGGGCCCCACGTCCCGATGAGCCACTGGACCCACATGGGCGCCATCCCCGCGGCGCCGAGCACCCAGAGGTCACGGTGCCGGAAGACGGTGCCGATTCCCGCGCCGCCGTCCTCCTCGCCGACCCGATCGCCGCGCGCCGCCGCGGGCTCGGGGACGAACCGGCCGATGAGCGCGGCGGAGGCGAGCGGCAGGACCATGAGCACCAGGAAGACCCCGCGCCACGGCATGATCTCCCCGAGGGCGCCGCCGACGATCACCCCCAGCGCGTTCCCGAGCCCGAGGCCCGAGAACGACACCCCCTGCCCCGCCGCGAGCCGGTCGCGCGGGGTCGCCGCCGCGATGATCGGGCGGTCGTTCGCGAAATACATCCCCTGTGCCAGGCCGGTGACGAGCCGGGCGACCGCGACGACCAGGAGCGTGCGGGCGAGCCCGGTCATCAGGGTGGACAGGGCCACGAGCAGGATCCCGGCGATCAGGACGCGCTTTCGCCCGAAGCGGTCCCCCAGGAGCCCCGCCGGGATCTGCATGGCGATGTAGCCGTAGAAGAAGACCGAGAAGAGGAAGCCCGCCTCGGCGTGGCTCAGGCGGAACTCCGCCATGATCGGCTCGAGCAACGGCGAGAAGGCCATGCGCACCATGTAGTTGGCGATCCAGCCGAAGACGAGGAGGGCCCAGACGGTGTGGTAGGCCTGCCAGGGCATGGCGCGAGCGAGTATGGCGGCGCGGCTCCGAGGGGTCAAGCGACCGCGCCGTAGGCGCGGTCCATGTCATCGAAGAAGAGCCACCACAGCGTGAGCGACGTCCGCACGGCCTCCCGGATTCCCTGCTGGATCGCGTCGGTCGTGGCGTGACGGACGACGATGTGGTCGCCGACGTCGGAGTGCTCGGCGTCCGCGAACTCGTGGACGTCCCAGAAGGCCACCGCCTCCTTGGAGAGCCCGTAGTGGCGTTGGAGCGCGTCGGCGAACGCGCCGAAGTTGCCCACGACCTGTCCCTCGGCGGCGAGGTTGATGGCGGCCACGCCCTCGAGGAACGGGCGCTGGGTCGTCGACAGCTCGAACCAGTGGATGAGCGCCAGCGTGCCGGGCAGCGGCTCCGTGGCGAGCACCTCCCCCCGGCTCAGGCCGAGTCCGGCGCAGAAGTCGAGGAAGAGCTCCGGGTGGGGTTTCGACTTGCTCAGCCGGCCGGTTTCCTCCTCGTAGACCGACTCGGCGAGCTTGACGCGCTCCTCTCGGTACGGGCACCGGGAGTGGAGCGCGCTCACGGCCCGGGGAAACTCCGCGACCTGGAGGAAGAATTGCCTGGCAAACCCCTGAAGCTGAGATCGGCTGAGCCGGCCCTCGGAGATCTTCCACCAGAGCGGATGGCCGCCGAAGCTCCGCCCCTGGCGGATCAGCTCCATGAGCTCCTGGACGAACGCCGCCTTGCCGAGCGCCATCGCGTGCGCCTCCTGCCGAGGAATGTGGAGTTACCATACACCGCCAGCGAGTCCGCGCGCGAGTCCCGCAGGCGCCTGCGCGCGGGCGGGCCGGCGGCCCGGCCC
>CAZDYT010000424.1:0-4259 GCA_964509395.1 uncultured bacterium | reverse complement strand
CGCGGATCCTGCCGCTCACCCCCCTCGAGTGGGCGCGCCGGGTGGCAGCGGCTGGCGCAGCGGGCGTGATCTACACCGATGTACGCCGGGACGGGACCGGACGGGGTCCGAACCTCGAGGCGACGGCGGCGCTGGCGGCGTCGGCGGGTCTGCCCGTCATCGCCTCCGGGGGCATCGCGGGGATCGAGGACCTCGTGCGGCTGGCGGGGATTCCCGGGGTGGTGGGCGCCATCGTCGGCCGCGCCCTCTACACCGGGGCGGTCGATCTCCGCGCGGCGCTCGCGGCGGTGCCTGGGGGACCGTGATGCCGAGAGCGCGCGTTCCGAGCGTCTGGCTCCATCGTCCCCGGGGGGCGGCAGGCCCGATCCGGTCGCTGGATAGCGACCGGCCCGGCTTTGCCGGGAGGGCCGTCGGAGGGGGGCACAGCCCCCCTCCGAGGAGCGACACCGGGGCGGTCGATCTCCGCGCGGCGCTCGCGGCGGTGCCGGGCTGAGTCTGTCGCCCCCGATGCTCGCCAAGCGCGTCATTCCCTGCCTCGACGTCAAGGATGGCCGCGTCGTCAAGGGGGTGCGGTTCGTGAACCTGACCGACGCCGGCGACCCGGTCGAGGCCGCCATCGCCTACGACCGGCAGGGCGCCGACGAGCTGGTGTTCCTCGACATCACGGCCTCCCACGAGGGCCGCGCGATCATGCTGGATGTGGTGCGCCGCACAGCCGAGGCGATCTACATGCCTCTCACAGTCGGCGGCGGGATCGCGAGCCTCGACGACATCCGTACCCTCCTCCGCGCGGGGGCGGACAAGGTCTCGCTCAACACTGCGGCGCTCGGGCGGCCGCCGCTCATCCGGGAGGCGGCCGAGCGGTTCGGGAGCCAGTGCATCGTGGTGGCGATCGACGCCAAGCGCCGCGACGACCGCTTCGAGGTCTACACACACGGCGGGCGCCGGCCGACGGGGCGCGACGCAGTCGCGTGGGCCCGGGAGGTCCAGGTCCTCGGCGCCGGTGAGATCCTGTTGACGAGCATGGACCGGGACGGGACGCGGGACGGCTACGATCTCGAGCTGACGGCGGCGGTGGCCGGGGCGGTCTCGGTGCCGGTCATCGCGTCGGGCGGAGTGGGTTCCCTCGAGCACCTCTACGAGGGCCTTACGGTGGGGAACGCCGACGCGGCGCTCGCCGCGTCCATCTTCCATTTCGGGGAGTACACCGTCGCCGAGGCGAAAGCCTATCTGCGCGGCCGCGAGGTGCCCGTGCGCCTCGAAGAGGTCTCGGTGTGAGCGAGCCCGACAGAGACCTCGTGTTCGACGCGCAAGGACTCATCCCTGCCGTCGTGCAGGAGGCGCGGACCGGCGAGGTCCTGATGGTGGCCTGGATGAACGCCGAGACGTTGCGCAAGACGCTGGAAACCCGCCGCGCCCATTTCTGGTCGCGGTCGCGCCAGGCACTGTGGGAGAAAGGCGCGACCTCGGGCCATCACCAGCACGTCGAGGCCGTCTACGCCGACTGCGATCGGGACACGCTGCTCCTCCTCGTCCACCAGGAGGGCGTGGCCTGCCACACGGGGAGCCGCACCTGCTTTTTCACGCGGCTCGACGCCGCGGGAGCCGGTCCGGGCGGCTGGGAGGCCGTTGGGTGCATCCTCGACGTGGTCGAGCGGGTGATCCAGTCGCGCAAAGCCGAGCCCAAAGCGGGCTCGTATGTGTCGGGGCTCCTGGCCGAAGGGGATGCGGGCATCTTGAAGAAGATCGGCGAGGAGTCCGTGGAGGTGATCGTGGCGTCGGTGGCCGAGAGCCGGGAGCGCCTCGTGGCCGAGGTCGCCGACCTCTGGTTTCACACCCTGGTGCTGCTCGGCGCGCGGGGGATCGCGCTACGAGAGGTCTTCGCCGAGCTCGCGAAGCGCCATCAGCCGCGGGGCGTCCCGGGAGGCTGACCCTGCGTGCCTGCCGGCGGGTGATGGCGGTCGCGGCGGTCGCAGGTGTGGTGATTGGATGTGCGGTGGCGCGACGCCTGGATGGCGGCGTGTACGTGGTGCCGAGCAAGGGGTATCGGGTCGTCGCACCGCCCGGCTGGGAGGCGGTTGAGTCGAAGGCGGACGTGGCGCTTCGGCACCCGGCGTTCGACGCCGGCTTGATGGCGCACGGGACGTGCGAGGGGAAGACCCCGCGTCGGCCCCTGCCGGTCCTCGCGCGGCACCTCAGGTTCGGGCTCCGGGACGTCCGGGACCTCGACGAGGCACCCGTCCAGGTGGCGGGGCAGCGCGGGGTGCGTAGCCGCTTCACGGCGCGGCTCGACACCGTCCCCGTCGCCGTGCGCGCGGTCACGCTCGAGGGGCGGGGGTGTGTCTACGATCTGGTGGTCGTGGCGCCGCCGGACCGGCTCTCTGCGGCTGCCGGAGACTTTGAGCGCTTCGTGGCGAGTTTCAGCCTCACGGAGTCGAGCCGATGAGGGATGTTTGGAGCGCCCTCGGGACACGGAGCCGCCGGGTGGCGGCCTACTACGGTGGCCTCGGTCTGCTCACCTGGGAGGTCGCGCGGAACGCGTGGCTCCCCCGGCGGTACATTCCGCTCATCATCGCCGGGTTCGACGACATGGGCGTCCAGTCGCTCCTGGTGGCGAACACGGCGGCGATGTTCACCGGCATGGTCTTCGCGCTCCAGGCGGCCGTGTACCTCTCGCGCTTCGGGGCGGACCTCTACGTGGGGCCGCTCGTCGGCCTCTCGATCGTGCGCGAGCTGGGGCCCGTACTGACGGCGATCCTGGTGGGTGGCAAGGTTGCCTCCGGGATCACCGCGGAGCTCGGCTCGATGAAGGTCACGGAGCAGATCGACGCCCTGCGCGCGATCGGCGTCAACTACGTCAAGCGGTTGATCGTGCCGCGCGTCTGGGCGGCGCTCTTCGTGTTCCCGTTGCTGACGGCGGTGGCCGATTTCGTCGGGCTCGCGGGCGGGATGCTCATCGCGGTGTACGAGCGGCAGATCGACATCTACCTCTACTGGAACACGATCTTCTACTGGGTGGTCATCCGGGACCTGCTCACGGGGATCGGCAAGAGCTTCTTCTTCGGCGTGCTCGTGACCCTGATCGGCTGCTACAACGGGCTCGCGATGACGGGCGGCACCGAGGGGGTGGGGCGGGCGACGACGGCGACCGTGGTTCAGGTGTCCGTGGCCGTCATCATCGCGGACTTCTTCCTCACGAAGCTCTTCCTGCTCTTGTGAGGGCAGCGGATGGCCGACGCGGCGGTCCGGTTCGAGGACGTCTGGAGGTCGTTCGACGACCAGCCCGTGCTTCGCGGGCTGGACCTCGAGGTGCCGCGCGGGACGACGCTGACCGTCATGGGCGGGAGCGGCTCGGGAAAGACGGTGCTGCTCCGGCTGACCGCGGGCCTCATCAAGCCGGACCGCGGCCGCATCGAGGTGCTTGGGATCGAGACCTCTCCGCTGCGCGAGGAAGCGATGCTGCCGCTCCGGCGCCGGATGGGGTTCGTGTTCCAGGGGGCGGCGCTCTTCGACTCGCTCAACGTGTACGAGAACGTCGCCTACCCGATCCGGGAGCACGGGCATCTCGCCGAGGCCGAAGTGGCGGAGCGGGTCCACGAGCGGCTCGCCCTCGTCGGGCTCCGCGCCATCGACGAGAAGCTCCCGGCGGAGCTTTCCGGCGGCATGAAGAAGCGGGTCGGGATCGCCCGGGCGCTGGCCCTCGCGCCGGAGCTCGTGCTCTACGACGAGCCGACCTCGGGCCTCGACCCCACGAACGCGCGGCTCATCACCGAGCTGGTGGAGGGCCTCAAGGCGCAGGGGGTCGCGGAGACGTTGATGGTCGTGACCCACGACCTCGAGTTCGCACGGGCGGTCTCCGATCTGATCGCCATCCTGATCGACGGGCGGATCGCGCAGGTCGGTCCGCCGGCCGCCATCTTCGGCTCCCGGCAGAGCGAGGTGCAGGCCTTCCTCGCCGGGAAGCCGCGGAGTTGACTATGGATCCGACGCAGGCCGGTCAGTCGCGCTCGCTGCTCCAGCTCCGGGTGGGCACCTTCATCCTCGTCGCGCTCCTGGTCCTCGTCGGCCTCATCTACTTCCTCGGTCGGCAGGCCGGGCTGTTCGAGCGCCAGTATCGGCTCGTCGCCGGGTTCCCGCAGGTCGGGGGGTTGGCGGACGGCGCCACGGTGCGGCTGGCGGGCGTTCCGGTCGGCCGCGTGACCGCGATCCGGCTCCCGCCTTCGGGAGCCGCCGGAGTGCAGGTCGAGCTGACCCTGGTC
>CAZDYT010000423.1:0-4277 GCA_964509395.1 uncultured bacterium | reverse complement strand
GTGCACGGCCGGCAGGCGTCCGCTGAGGATGAACCCCTGGTCGCCCATCGTGATCTGGTTGAAATAGAGCGTGGCCAGGTAGAACGCCTGCGAGAACATCATGGTGACGATGAGGAAGGACACGCCGCTGGTTCGGAGCGCGAGCAGCCCGATGGCGGCCGACGCCAGCGCGCTGGCCAGCACGCCGACCAGGAAGGCCGGGACGGCCCCGAAGCCCCAGTAATAGACCGTCAGGCCCGCGCCGTACATCCCGGTCGCAAAGAACATGGCGTGGCCGAGGCTCATGAGCCCGGTGTAGCCCAGGAGCACGTTGTACCCCATCGCGTACACCGCGAGCACCATGATGCGCGCCAGCATGGTCTGGTGGAACGGCGGGACGACGAACTGACCGGCGAGCAGGAGGACGCCGAGCGCGAGATGGAGCGCGAGGGCGGCATGACGCGGCCCGCGTTTCATGCCGCCTCGTCCCCGAAGAGCCCGCCGCTCCGCAGGACCAGAACGAAGGCGACGACGATCGTCGCAACGATCTTCGCCAGCGTGGGGGAGAAGAAGACGGACACGATCCCGTCGACCACCCCGATCAGGAGGCCCGCGACCAGCGTCCCCTTCAGGCTGCCGAGGCCGCCGATGATGACCACCATGAAGGACGTGAGGAGCGCGTCGAGCCCCATGAGGTAGTGCGCCTGCTGAACCGGGACGATGAGCGCGCCGGCCACGGCCGCGAGGGCGGCGCCGAGCGCGAACGCGATCGTGTAGACCCGGCCGACGGGCACGCCGAAGGCCTGGGCCATCTCCCGATCTTGCTGCGTGGCCCGCATGTAGAGACCCAGCGTCGTCCTGGACACCAGAAGCCAGGTCGCCAGGAGAAGGAGCGCCGAGAGGCCGGCGACGATCAGCTTGTATCCCGAGTACCCGAACCACGGGAAGTCGACTCGGAAGTACACCGGCGCGACGACCGGCCTCGCGTAGGGCCCGTACGTGGACAGCACGAGCTGCTGGATGATGTACAGGAGCCCGATGGTCGCGACGATGGCGCTCTCGGGGGCGTAGCCGAGCCGGCGGAGGACGAGCCGGTCGGCGAGGACGGCCACGGCTCCGACGAGAACGGGGGCGGCGACCAACGCCGGGAGCAGCCCGCCGAACGTCGCCGAGAAGTACCAGGCGATGACCGCGCCCAGCATGAAGAACTCCCCGTGGGCCACGTTCACGATGCGCATGACGCCGAAGACCAGGGAGAGGCCGAGGGCCGTGAGCGCGAAGACGAGGCCCGAAACCGTCCCTTCAAGCAGGGCGAGAACGAGGTGCCCCTCGAAGCTCATGCGCCTCAGGACGGCTTCCCGCCGGTGCGGCGGCGCCACCGGGCTGGCCCGCTCACCGTGGCACCGGCGGGCTGCCGCGGTCGGTGGCGGGCCAACCTCCCGGGAGGTCGAATCGGGTGCTTACAGGGGTTGCGTCGTGTAGTCCGCCTCGGGCGGATACAGCGAATCCTCGATCTTGGTCCGGTGGACGACCTTGAGCCTCCGGTTCTCGACCTTGGAGATGAACTGCTGGCCGAAGGCCTGGTGGATCCGGCCGACGAACCGCTTGGGGCCCTGCGGATGCTGAATGCCCTCGTTGAACCACTCGAAGTTCTCCAGCGTCTCGATCAGGGCTCGGTAGTCCTTGGGGCTCTTGTAGCCGCTCTGCTCGACGGCCTGCTTGATGACGAACAGCGTCTCCCAGCAGCCGAACATGTGGGAGTAGGTCGAGACGTCCTTCGCATCCTGCACGCTCGCGCCGGCGTCGTTGACGCCGACTCGCTGCCGGTAGACCCGCTCGTACGGCGTGGGATAGCCGCTCGCGTATCGCGGGAAAGCCTCCCAGAAGTGTGTCCCCTCGAGGAACTCCAGCCCGGGGCTGGCCAGGTCGACGCCTTCCAGCGAGTCGATGAAGCCGAAGACCTGGGGGCGCTTGGCCCCGAAGTACTCGCCCATCTCCTTGACGAACGTCAACACGCCCGGCCCCACCATCACGTGGTAGAGGACCTCGGTGTCCGCGGGCATGCGGGCGAAGTACTTCGTGAACGAGCTTTCGACCGGCGGGATCGGCAGCAGGGCCAGGATCCTGCCTCCCAGCGCCGCCGCCGCCTTCCCGAAGAAGTCGCGGTGGTCGTACCCGAACGCATAGTCGGGGAAGATCATCGTGATCTTCTTCCCCAGGTTCTTGATGACCCAGGACGAGATCGCGGTCACCTGAGAGCGCACGTCGGTGATGCCCGGCTGGAACACGTACCGGTTCAGCTTCCCGGAGGCCACGTGGTAGCCTTCGCTGACCACGAAATACGGGATCTTCAGCTCGCCGGCTCGCGGGGCCGCCGCGATGACGACATGCGAGAAGAGCGTCCCGAAGATGAAATCCACCTTGTGCTGGACGGCGAGCTTCTCGACGACCTCCACGCCCCGCTTCGGGTCCGTCCCGTCGTCCTCGGACACGAGCTGCACGGGCCGCCCGTCGATCCCGCCAGTCTCGTTGATCAGGGCCACCGCCGCCGTCGCCGTCCGCTCGTACCACCGCCCGTAGACCGCCCCGATGCCCGTCCGGTGGACCTGGAACCCGAGCTTCAACGGCGCCTTCCCGGCGCCCGGCATCGCCGGCTGGGCCGCCGCGCCGGGGACGGCGGGCCAGGCGCCTTCGACGGCGGTCAGGAGTCCCGCGCCCGCCAGCGTCCCGGCGGCCTTGATGGCTTGCCGCCTGGAGATTTTCCCCGTCCCCGCGGCGGTCACGCCCGCGTCCCCGCTCGCGTGCTCCATGGCTGCCCCCCCTTCTCGGTGCATCGCGCCGACCACCCGTCGCACGGGATACCCGCGAGACCGATCCGGCGGCCTCGTCCAAACCCTACCACATCGCGCGCGAGGGCTGCCACCCCGCGCGTGTGCGCGAGGGGACCCGCGGGCCGGCCTCCCCCGCCGACGGCATCGACACGATCTCCGCCCGCGACCGGTCTCGCCGCGGCGATCCGGATTCCGCTCAGTGCGAGACCGCCGCCGCGGCCTTCTCGCCGACCAGCCGGTCCTCGGAGAAGCGCGTGATCGAGAACGGCTCGATCAGCTCCGGCGTCCGGCCCGTCGCGATCAGCTCGGCCATCCGCCGCCCCGCGACCGGCCCCGCCTTGAAGCCGTAGGTGCCCCACCCCACGTCGAGGTAGAACCCCTTGATGCCCGGCACCTCGCCCATGATCGGCGAGTAGTCGGGCGTCATGTCGCAGATGCCGGCCCACTGCCGGAGCACGCGCACGTGCTTGAGGCAGGGGAACAGCTCGAGCGTGTGGTGCGCCGTCATCTCGAGGAACGGCAGCGTGGACCGGTGGCTGTAGGAGGTGTAGGGGTCGATCTCGGAGCCGATGACGCACTCGCCCCGATCCGTCTGGCTCACGTAGACGTGGAGGTTGGCGGAGACGATCACCTTGTCGAGGAAGGGCTTGAGCGGTTCGGTGACGAAGGCCTGGAGCGGGTGCGTCGTGATGGGAAGCTGGAGGTCGATCATCTTCGCGATCGTCGAGCAGAACCCCGCCGTCGCATTCAGGACGCGGCCCGTCTTGATGTCGCCGCGCGCCGTCCGGACACCCGTCACCTGCCCATTCGCGACGTCGATCCCCGTCACCTCGGTGAAGGGGTGGATGTGCGTGCCGAACCGGTCGGCGCCGCGCGCGTACCCCCACACGACCGCGTCGTGCCGGACGATCCCGCCGGGGGGATGGTAGAGAGCCGCGAGGACCGGGTAGCGCGGGCGGTCCGAGACGTCCAGCGCGGGCACGAGCCGCTTGATCTCGTCGCGCCAGATGAGGCGGCTCCGCACCCCGCCGAGCTGGTTCACGTCCGCGCGGACGCGCAGGCCCACGATCGCGCTGTCGCTGTGCGCCAGCGTGAGGCGCCCCTGCTGGGAAAAGAGGACATTGTAGCCGAGGCGCGCCGACAGCTCCTCGTAGAGCTTCACGGATTCGTCGTAGAAGACGACCCCCTCCAGGGTCCGGTAGTTCGAGCGGATGATCGCCGTGTTTCGCCCGCTCGCGCCGGCGCCGATGTACGACTTCTCCAGCACCGCGACGTCGCGCACCCCGCGCTCGCCGAGGTAGTAGGCGGCCGCGAGGCCGTGCACGCCGCCGCCGACGATGACCACGTCGTAGCGATCCCGGAGGGGCCGCTCGGTCCACATCCGCGACGTCCGGAAGAGCTGGAACATCCCTCAGGCCCCTCCCTCACCCGGCCCGGGTCCCCCGAGGGAGGGGAGGGCGTCTCCCT
>CAZDYT010000422.1:0-4281 GCA_964509395.1 uncultured bacterium | reverse complement strand
GAACCTAGGCGCTCCAATGCACGTTTTCTGGTCCCCTTCGCCGCCCCCGGTTACCCCGCTCGCCCCTGGCCCACCGTGCCCAGACTGTAGCGCACCGCCGGCCGGCCCGGCAAGCGCGCCGGCCGGTCGCGGCGCTGGGGGCCGGACCCCGGCCCTGAGGCTCGGTGGGCAGACGGGGGTGCGGGCCGCGCGGGGTGGCCGTCGGGATCGGGAGCGCGGCAGGGCGGGTCAGGTGGCGGGGACGGGCCGCCCCGGCGGCGGCTCCGCGGCCAGAACCTAGAATTCCGCACTTTTCGGAGTTCGGCAACATCAGCCGCGGCTGGCGCAGCCGGCCGGCGGCTGCATGCCGAAGTTAGGCAGGACCTCGGGCATAAGGTCGGGTGCAGCTACGGATTGTATTGACGAAGGAAGTCCTCGATCTCCTCCATCGTGAACGCGTTTAGCTGAACGACCTTCGCCTGGGACCGGAATGCGGGTGGCACAATGGCGCGGGCCTCATCCCTGCTATCGACCTCCACCACTATCCATGCTTTGTGCTCTCCGTCCTTGCACCCCCAATCTGCATGTACGCCCACCCTCCGGCCCTGCGCGGCCACGTAGCCATTCGGGTAGTCGATCTCCGTCCGGCGGCCCTTCAGCACGTCCTGGGGAGAGGGACGCGGTCCCGGAAGAACAGCTTTGGGGGCGCCTACGTTCTCCAGAACTTCTCTCTCGTGCTAGAGGCCCCGCAGGCGCGGGTCGAGCGCATCCCGCAGCCCGTCTCCAATGAGGTTCATGCCCAGAACCGTAAAGAAGATGGCCAGCCCGGGGAAAATCGTCATCCATGGGGCGATGGTGGCATAGAGGCGTCCCTCGCTCAGGATAATTCCCCAGGTTGGAATGAAGGGAGGTACACCAACACCTAGGAAGCTGAGGGCCGCTTCTCCCAGGACCGAGTACGCAAAGATGAAGGTGCCCTGGACGATCAGGGGGGAGACGCAGTTGGGAAGGATATGGCGAAAAATGATGCTCGAGTCCGGCAGTCCGATGGCGCGGGCTGCCTCAACAAAGGGTTCTTCCCGCAGCAGCAGGACACTGCTCCGCACCAGGCGGGCAACCCTAGGCGTATACACAGCGGCCAGGGTGATCACGACATTTGTGGCACCTTGACCGAGACCGGCCATCATAGTGATCGCCAGCACAATAGGCGGAAAGGCCATGACACCATCCATCACGCGCATCAACAGATTGTCGAGGCGTTGATGGTAGCCTGCGAGGAGGCCCACCACGGTTCCGACCAGCATTGCTGTTCCAGCTGCTCCGGCCCCAATGAGGTACGAGAGGCGTCCACCCCACAAGACGCGACTGAAGATGTCTCGACCGTACACGTCGGTACCCATCCAGTAGAGGGTGTTGGGCGGCGCGATGCGATCGATGGGACTCATCGCGTCGGGGGGAAACCATGCTACCCATGGCGCGAGAAGGCTTGCCGCCGCCACTGTACCAAACACAAGAAACCCGACCGTCACCACCCTGCGCTTCCACAGGCGTCGCCAGGCCCGCTGCCAGTGGACATGGGCTCCCGGGGGGCGCACGCGGGATGGAGGCTGTGTCGCAGCCGGTTTGGTTAGCGCGCGCTTCGTCTCGTCAACGGCGGAGGGCCTTTCGTTCGCTGGATAGAGACCCCGGAGAACCATTACAGCTATCTGCCTGTAGCCGCTGACTTCTTCTTCCTCAGTGTTCTTGCCGTTCCGGCTGACGTGGTCCTGTACCAGACCGCGCGGTAGACTTCCCAAACGGCGACGCCCCGGATGGTGCCCCTACCCAGGGCCTCTGTGCGTCCCTCGATCCTTTGGCCGGAGCGGAGCTCCGCCCTATGAGCATCGCGCTGCCGTGGTCCGAGTTCAAGTCGTACGTGGCGGAGGTCGCGCCGGAGTGCCAGCGTCCTTGCGCCCGGCCCAGTGCGTCTTTTGCGAGGGCGAGCGGATCTGGTTCAACGGGTGGCTCCAGGTGCTGGTCACGTCGCTCGTCGACGGCCAGCCCCATCGACCCGAAGAGTGGCTGCCGCTCCAACGGGTCCGCTGTACCCGCTCGGCGTGTGGCAGAGATGGCCTACATCCTCGACGGCCTCCGCGCGCTCGCCCGCGAGACCCCACCTGTGCCGTCTTGCTCGTGCACCCCGCCCGCAAGGCCCCGGCCTCGAGCAGGCCCGGTCAAGTGCTCCGCGGGTCCAGCGACCTCCACGCGTTCGGCGACCAATCTCTACCTCCGGCGCCCGGGCCCCGACGGTGTCAGCGGGGAACCCAATAATCCCCACCTGTGGGAATTGAAATCTCCCCGCCCCCTCCTGAGGGGAGGGTGTGGAAATGATGACGGTCTGCGAGAGGACCGCGTCCACCGTGGACCCCGGGGTCAATCCACTTGGGGAGGTGGCCATGGTCGGGCAGGAGCGGTGGCAGGAGATCCATCGGCTGTTCCGTGAGGAACGCATTCCGGTGGCCGAGATCGCCCGGCGACTGAACCTGGATCGGAAGACGGTGCGGCGGTGCCTGCAGCAGGCGACGTGGCAGCCATACACGCGCCCGACGCGCGCCGACACGCTGCTCGCCCCGCACGCCGACTGGCTGCGCGAGCGGGCCCCGCAGGTCCAGTACTCGGCGCGCATCCTCTTCCAAGAACTCCGACAGCTCTGGGGTTATCGGGGGAGTACGACACGGTAAAGCTCTTCGTCCAGCCCCTGCGGGCGGCCCAGCTCAGCGCCGAGCGCGCCCTGGTGCGCTTCGAAACCCCGCCGGGACTGGAGAGCCAGATCGACTGGGGCACGGCCACCCTCCGCCTCCGGCACCAGCCCGCGGTGCGCCACATCTTTGTCCTCACGCTCGGCATCGGGCCGCGGCCTGCCCGCCTGCCCCTGCGGCTCCGCCTCCTTCGCGTCGTCCCCGACGAACTGGGCGGTGCCCTCGTCGTCCGCCGCGCCGCGGCCGCTCTCGATCGCCACGCTCCGCCAGACCCTCGGCGTCCGCAAGCAGGTGGCTTCTCGACGCCCTCCGAGCCCTCGTGGCCGAGGGGCGGCTCCGTCGCGCTGGCCGCGAGGGTTGGACCGTGGCGCCTGTCGCGGTTCCGGTTCTCCCTCCTCTAGTGGAGAACAGGAATGCTGACGCCACGCCGTCATCCCACTGAAGCCCAGCTCAGGCAGAACGCTGAAACAGACCGCGAGCGGCTACAGGTACTTGATCTTGGGATTCAGGTAGACATACAAGATGTCGATGAGCAAACTGACCAGGATGTAGATGGCCGATACCAGGAGAGCTATTCCCTGTATCACCGGGTAGTCTCTCCGGAGAACGGAGGTGATGAGCAGCCGTCCCAGGCCAGGTATATTGAAGACCGTTTCCACGACCACTGCCCCGCTCAAGAGGACGGCCAGCACAACTCCTATGACCGTCACGACCTGCACCAGGGCATTCCGCAGCGCGTGACGATACACGACAACTCTTTCCATGAGACCCTTTGCCCTGGCCGTCCGGATGTAATCCTGGCCCAGGACATCAAGCATGGCGGACCGGGTGATGCGGGCGATAAGGGCCGACTGCACAAGCCCGATGGCGAGGGCTGGCAGAACAAGCGATCGGAACCACTGCCGGGGGTCTTCTAGCAGGGGGGTGTAGCCGGCCACTGGCAGCCAGCCCAGGTGCTGGCCAAATAGCAGCATCAGGTTGATGCCAAGCCAGAACTCGGGCATCGACACCCCCAGAACGGCCACGGTGCTAAATGCCTGGTCGATGACGGTGCCACTGCGCACTGCAGAAATGACCCCGAAGGGTACCCCGAGTCCGACGGCTACCATCATGCCCAGCACTGTTAGCGCCAGTGTCGGCTCCGCTCGCTCGGCTATGGATTTTGTGACCGGCTGGTTGAGAAAGATGGATTCCCCGAGTTCTCCCTGCACGACTCGGAAAGACCAGCGTCCGAGCTGTACGATCAGCGGTTGGTTGAGGCCTAGCTGGTGCCTCAGGCGTGCGACATCGTCGGGGGAGGCTTCTGGGCCCAACATGACGCCAGCCGGGTCGCCGGGCGCCACATACATCAGCGTGAAGACAATGATCCCCACAACGCTCATCACGATGACAAGCGACACCAGTCGCTTGCCAATCAGCTCAACCCAGGATCGAATCTCCCCCGCAAATCGGAACCGGCGGGACAACGTCAACTTTACAGGACGCGGAGGTAGGCTTGTCGGGCCATGCCTGTTAGTGCTCACGCTCTTTGGCAGCACTCTGCTCAGGATCACTGTCATCGCGG
>CAZDYT010000421.1:0-4290 GCA_964509395.1 uncultured bacterium | reverse complement strand
CGGCGGGCCTCAACGTATGCGGCATACGCCTCGGCCCGCCTCCTCCCTGCGTCCTGGGGCTGCTCGGGTCTCAGCCACGGCCCGAGGCGGTTGGGCGATGAAACTTGACTCATTGACCACAAGTTGGGTGCTTCAAGGACTCGAGAGCGATCATACCCCGCGCCTCCGCCGGGGAAGAGCCCCGTGTGCGCGGGGCCCTGCCAAGCCGGCCGGGCCGCGATGGAGCATGGGCCGCTCGTCTCATGAAATTGAGGCGCTTGCGCCATGGACTTCGCGGCAAAAAGGGCGCGCAATGCGAGCAAATGATCGTGACCGGCGCAAGAGGGACGGTCCCGCGGCGGTACCTGACCCGGTCCGAGGTAGCCCGGCTCTTCGAGGTGTCCCCCGCGACCGTCGCGCGTTGGACCCGCGAGGGGAAACTCCCGTTCGTCCTGACGCTCGGCGGCCAGCGGCGGTACGCGCGCAATCAGGTCATCGAGCTGATCCGCAGGACCCGCGAAAGGCCGCTGAGGCCTGCGGTGCCCTCGCACGCCGGGATGATCCGCGCGGTCCCGAAAGGAGGCCCTTATGAGTAACCTCTGGATCACCCTCGCCGGCATCGTGCTCGTGGGGGTGGTGTTCGTCCTGATTCCCGTCGTCGGGAACGCTTTCCTTCGCTTCCGGGGGAAGAGATGGCTCCGATGTCCCGAAACGACAGCCGATGCAGAGGTCGGCCTGGACGCTCGCCACGCGGCGCTCACGGCGGCCTTTCGTCACCCGGCCCTGCGGGTCAAGAGCTGCTCGCTCTGGCCCGAGCGGCAAGGGTGCGACCAAGGCTGCCGCAGCCTGCCCGAGACGGAGGAGGCGGAGCCGCTCCGGTCGCGTGCCTCCTGAGCCCCCGAGCCCGGCGGCGTGCGGGGCGGCAGGCGTGCGGGGCCATCGAGGGGGCGTCGATCCCCGGGTGACTCTTCCTCCGGGAGGCCTGGCGTGACGAAACGGGCGTCCGTCATGAGGCTCGTCGGCGCAGGAGGGCTGCTCCTGGCCCTCGTGGCGGGCTCCACCGCCGGGAGCAACATGACCGCGTTCGCAGGGCCGCCCGCCGGGTCGACGGTCGAGTCGGGCGGCGCCGTGCCGATGTCGCTGACCCCGACGAGCATCCGGCCGGCCTCCCCGGATCTCCTGGCGCTCGGCGCGCGCATCTACGCGACGCAGTGTGCGGCCTGCCACGGCATCGAGGGCCGGGGGGACGGCGAGGCGGCCTACCTCCTCTACCCGAAGCCCCGCGACTTCACCGCCGGCCGGTTCGCGCTGACCTCGACCTGGGAACGGGTGCCCACCAACGAGGACCTCTATCGCACGATCTCGCGCGGCATGCCGGGCTCGGCCATGCCCTCGTGGGGCCACCTCGCGGAAGAGGAGCGCTGGGGGCTGGTCCACTACGTGAAGTCGTTCGTCCCGCAGCCGTGGCAGATCCCGCCGGCGGCCGATCCGAAAGACGGGGGCGTGGGCAAGGGCGTGATCCGCGTGCCGCCCGAGCCCCCTTTCACGCCGGAGGCGCGGGCGCGCGCCCTCGAGCTCTATGCCGACGCCTGCGCTTCCTGTCACGGCAAGACGGGGCGAGGCGACGGCGCCGAGGAGCAGAAGGACGACAAGGGCTATCCGACGCGCCCGCGAGACCTGACGCTCGGGGTCTTCAAGGGGAGCCCCGAGCCGGCCCAGCTCTACCGGCGCGTCGTCGCCGGGATGCCGGGCACCCCGATGCCGATGAGCGACTGGGCGTACGGCCCCGACGCCTGGCACCTCGTGCACCTTGTCCGCTCTTGGTCCAGCGACGAGCAGCGGGCCCGGGGCGAGATGCGGAAGTTCCAGCTCGTGGCGCGCCGCGTGAGCCGGCTCCCCGATCATCCGGACGACGGGGCCTGGCGCCTGGCCCAGCCGGTGAATCTGCACCTCATGCCGCTCTGGTGGCGGACCGACCGTCCCGAGGAGCTGACCGTCCGGGCGCTTCACGACGGCCGGGAGCTCACGCTGCTCCTCGTCTGGGCCGACGCCACGCCCGACCACACCGCGGTCCGGCCCCAGGACTTCCGCGACGCCGCGGCGGTGGAGTTCTCGCTGACCCCGGACCCGCCGTTCTTCGGGATGGGGGCGAAGGGGGAGTTCGTGAACATCTGGATGTGGAAGTCCGAGCGTCAGGCCGACCTCGAGCCGGCATTCCAGGATCTGGAGAAGGTCTACCCGAACCTCGGCATCGACTCGTATCCGAACCCCCTCGTGTCGCCGGTGGAGCAACCCACGCGGCACGCGCTGACGCTCCGGTCCGATCCCACGTTCGTGACCGGCTGGGGAGCCGGCAACATCGTCGCCGATCCCTTGCGCCAGAGCGCCGCTGAGGATCTGGCGGCCCAGGGCTTCGGGACGCTCAAGGCCCGGCCGCGAATCGACCAGGCGGTGGACGCGCGGGGCGTTTACGGGACCGGCACGTACCGCGTCGTCTTCCACCGGGCGCTCGCCGGCCGGGGCGAGCGGGCCGTGAGCCTCGCGCCCGGGCAGACCGTCCCGGTAGCCTTTGCCGTCTGGAACGGCAGCGCCGGCGACCGGGACGGGAAGAAGTCGGTCACCATCTGGCAGGAGCTCCGGCTCGAGCCGTAGCGCCGGGAGAGGACGCGCCCATGGCCTCTGAGGACGGGCCCGCGCGGGGCGGGGTGGATCGCCGGCAGTTTCTCCGGTGGCTCGGCGCCGGCGCAGCCGCCGCGGAGCTGGGGCTGCCGCTCCGGCTCCTGGCGGCGGCGGACCCCGACGAAAACCCCCTCGCCGGCTCCGTGGCCCGCGACTGGGAGCAGATCTACCGGGACCAGTACAAGTACGACCGCACCTTCGACTGGGTCTGCTCCCCCAACGACACCCACGCCTGCCGCGTGCGCGCCTATGTGCGAAACGACATCGTCACGCGCCTCGGCTCCACGTACGACTACGGGAGGTACGGGGATCTCTACGGGAACCGGGCCACCGCCAACTGGAACCCGCGCCAGTGCGCCAAGGGCTACACCTTCCATCGGGTCCTCTACGGCCCCTACCGGCTCAAGCACCCGATCGTCCGCAAGGGCTGGAAGGCCTGGGCCGACGCCGGGTTCCCCGAGCTGACGCCGGAGCTCCGGGCGAAGTACCTGTTCGACAACCGGGGCCAGGACGAGTTCGTGCAGATCTCCTGGGACGACGCCTTCCGCGACGTCGCCAAGGCCCTGATCGCGATCGCCGAGCGCTACAGCGGCGAGAAAGGCCAGGAGCGGCTCCTCAGCCAGGGCTACCAGCCCGAGATGGTCGAGGCCACGGGGGGCGCCGGCACGCGCTGCATCAAGATGCGGGGCGGGATGGGGCTCCTCGGCGTCATCGGCAAGTACGGGATGTACCGGCTCTGCAACGCCCTGGCGCTCCTGGACGCCTGGATCCGGCGGGTCGGGCCGCAGGAGGCGAAGGCCGGGCGCGCCTGGTCCAACTACACCTGGCACGGCGACCAGGCGCCGGGCCACCCGTGGGTGCACGGGCTCCAGGCGTCCGACTGCGACTTCAACGACCTGCGCTTCTCCAAGCTCATCATCATGGACGGCAAGAACCTGGTGGAGAACAAGCTCACGGACTCCCACTGGTTCATCGAGTGCATGGAGCGGGGGGGGAAGATCGTTGTCATCGCGCCGGAGTACGGCCCGCCGTCGACCAAGGCCGACTACTGGATCCCCATCCGGCCGCAGACGGACGCCGCCCTGTGGCTCGGCGTGACCCGGCTCATGATCGAGAACGCCTGGTACGACGAGGCCTTCGTCAAGGCCTTCACCGACTTCCCGCTCCTGGTCCGGACGGACACGCTCAAGCGCCTCCGCGCCCACGAGGTCTTCCCCGGCTACCGGACGACGCTCGCGCCGGATGGGCCGTCCATGGCGATCCAGGGCCTCACCCGCGAGCAGCACGCGCAGCTTGGCGACTACGTCATCTGGGACGAGCGGACTGGGGAGCCCCGGGCGATCACGCGCGACGACGTGGGAGCGGGGATGCAGGCCAAGGGCCTCTCCCCGGCCCTGGAGGGCACCTTCACGGTGAAGCTGGTGGACGGGACCGAGGTCGAGGTCGCCACCCTGTGGACGCTCTACCAGACCCACCTCCGGGACTACGACCTCGACACCGTCGCCGAGATCACCCACGCGCCGAAGGAGCTCATCCGCCAGCTCGCCCACGACATCGGCACCATGAAGCCGGTCGCGATCCACCAGGGCGAGGGGATCAACCACTGGTTCCACGCGACGGAGATGAACCGCG